>JBJTYK010000096.1:0-17045 GCA_046082745.1 Actinomycetota bacterium
CGAGTCCGTCGAGGAGCTCGCGCGGCTCGCGGGGGAACGCGACGGACTCGCCGCCGAGCGCGCGACGGCGGCCGCTGCCGTCCCCGCCGAGGTGCTCGCGCTCTACGAGGACCTGCGTTCCCACAAGCAGGGGATCGGCGCCGCCGCGCTCGTCGACGGTGTCTGCCAGGCGTGCCACGAGGGGCTGTCGGCGATGGAGCTCGACCGGCTGAAGAAGTCGGCCGACGTGAAGCGGTGCGAGCATTGTCGACGGATCCTCGTCCTCGCCTGATCGTCGCCTGCGACGGCGCGGCTCGGGGCAACCCCGGCCCCGCGGGCATCGGCGCGCACCTCACCGACGAGACCGGCCGCACGGTCGCCGAGGTCGCCGAGGGCATCGGCGTCGCGACGAACAACGTCGCGGAGTACCGCGCGGCGATCGCGGGGCTCGCCCGGGCGCGCGAACTCGGTGCGCGGGTCGTGCTGCTCCGCTCGGACAGCCGCCTCCTCATCGAGCAGCTCGCCGGCCGCTACAAGGTCCGCAACGCCGGCCTGAAGCCGCTCCACGCGCAGGCGCGCGCGCTGCTCGCGGGTTTCGAGCGCGTGGACCTCGAGCACGTCCCGCGGGAGTTCAACGTCGAGGCCGACGCGCTCGCGAACGCGGGCGTCGACGCCTGGCTCGCGTCGAACCCGGTCAGGCCGCCTCGGTCGGGGCCGGCGACGTCGTAGCCGGCGCGTCGCCGACGAGCTCCGCGAGGTCGGCGCGGAGCGTCACGATCCCGCCGTCGGACGTCCGGTAGCGCAGGACGAGCGTCGCGCCCGAGAGGTCGGTGCCCACCGGGAACGCGAGGATGCCGATCGCCCCAGTCGCGGTGGGGATCGACGTGAGCGCCGGGGTCGCCACGCCGTCCTCCTCCCCGATGTCGGTCTCGAGGACGGCCGAGCGCAGCTCGATGCGCTCCGACGTGCGGTTCTCGACGGTCACGTTGAACTGCCAGCCGACCGGGAACAGGAACGCCGAGTGCGCGACGAGGACGAGGTCGCCCCCGTCGTCGCGGAAGCGCTCGTCGCCGAGGTCGCGGATGCCGTCGGAGATCGTGCGGCCGTCACGGGTGAGGTCGACGACCCGCCAGTCCGCGACCCCGACCCGCAGGAGGAGCATCGGTCCGTCGAGGACGCGGGTGATCTCGAAGGGATCGTCGTCGACCGGCTCGTACTCGAACGTCACGCTCGCCCGCACCCGTACGCGCGCGAGGTCGTACTCGTCGGTGCTCGCGACCTGTGCGAACGTGACGTCGGTGATGTCGGGATGGCCCCGGATGACGCCCTCGAACTCGACGGTCTGGATGCCGAGCCACCGGACCCACTCCGCGAGGTCGGGACCCGCGACGAGCCGCGAGAGCGCGAGACCGCGGTCCGCGCCGGTGTCGGCGTAGGCGCGCACGAACGCGAGCGCGGTCGCACGCACCGCCGCGACGTCGAGCGACGCCGCGGGGAGCACCTGTTCGATCGCGAGCGGGGCCGAGGGACCCGTCGGTCCGCCCGCGCAGCTCGCGCTCGCGAGCGCGAGCGCGAGGATGAGCGCGGTGGCGGGACGACGTCGCACGCCGGGCATCCTACGCGCGCCCCTATACTCGGAGCGGAGGAGCCGGCCGGGCGGCCGCGGGCGAGAGCTCGAGGAAAGTCCGGACTCCGCAGGGCAGGGTGCTGGCGAAAGGCCAGGCGGGGGTGACCTCGCGGAAGCGCAACAGAGAGCAGACCGCCCCGTGAGGGGTAAGGGTGAAACGGTGAGGTAAGAGCTCACCAGCGGATCGGGCGACCGATCCGGCTCGGCAAGCCCCACCCGGAGCAAGGCCAAGCAGGGAACGTTCGAGGACGGCCCGTCCGAGTTCCCGGGTAGGCCGCACGGCGACGCCCGACGTACGGGGGACGTCGCCGGGGCGCCGAGAGGCGCTCAGAGAGATGGCCGCCGCCGACCGCGAGGTCGGCACAGGATCCGGCTTACAGGCCGGCTCCTCCACCTTCCGCCCCGGCGCGCGCGAGCGCCTTCCGCAGCTGCGCGCCGGCGTGGAACGAACTGCGAACGAGCGGTCCCGCCTCGACGTGGGCGATGCCGATCGACTCGCCGTAGCGCTTGTGCTCGGCGAACTCCTCCGGCGTCACCCAGCGGTCCACGGTGAGGTGGAACGGCGTCGGGCGCAGGTACTGGCCCATCGTCACGAGGTCGCAGCCGGCCTCGGCGAGGTCGCGGAGCGCCGGGCCGACCTCCTCGGGGCGCTCGCCCATCCCGAGGATGAGGTTCGACTTCGTGATCTGGCCGGGGCGCAGGCGCTTCGCGATGCGCAGCACCTCGAGCGACCGGTCGTAGCCGAACGCTGGCCGGATGCGCTCGTGGAGGCGGCGCACGGTCTCGAGGTTGTGGGCGAAGACGTCGGGCTCCGAGGCGAGGAGCGTCGCGAGGTCCTCCTCGCCGCCCTTCAGGTCGGAGGGCAGCACCTCGACGCCGCAGCCGGGGACCGCCTCGCGCACCGCGCGCACGCACGCGGCCCAGATCCGCGCGCCGCCGTCGGGGAGGTCGTCGCGCGCGACGCCCGTGAGGACGACGAAGCGCAGCCCCATCGCCCGCACGGCCTCGGCGATGCGCGTCGGCTCGTCCTCGTCGACCGCGTCGGGCCGACCCGTGCGGACGTCGCAGAAGCCGCAGCGCCGCGTGCACGTGTCGCCGAGGACGAGGAACGTCGCCTCGCGCTGTTCCCAGCACTCGCCGATGTTCGGGCAGGAGGCCTCCTCGCAGACCGTGTGGAGCGACAGGTCGCGCATGAGGCCCTTGAGTTCCGTGAAGTTCGGCCCGGCGGCGAGCCGCACGCGCAGCCACGGGGGCTTCCTCGCGTCGGCGCCCTCGGCGGTCGTCCCGACGATCGGCAGGTGGAGGCGGCGCCGGTGCGGGTTGTGGTCGCGGACGGTCACGGGAGCGTCAGTCTAGCCGTCGTCAGAACCGGGCCAGCTCGAGCATCCGGGAGAAGATCCGCTCGGCGTCGAGCAGGTACGCGTGCTCGAGGATCGGGCTGAACGGCATCCCCGGGGCGTCGGGGCCGGCGAGCCGGACGACCGGCGCGTCGAGGTCGAAGAAGGCCTCCTCGGCGATCGTCGCGGCGATCTCCGCGCCGGCGCCGTACGTGCGGCTGTCCTCGTGGACGACCATCGCCTTGCCGGTCTTCCGGACCGAGGCGAGGATCGCGTCGCGGTCGAGCGGCGCGAGCGTGCGGACGTCGACGACCTCGGCCTGCACGCCGGTCTCCGCGGCGAGGCGCTCGGCCGCCTCGAGGCAGTGGTGGAGCATGAGGCCGTAGGCGAAGACGCTCAGGTCGTCGCCCGAGCGCTTCACGTCGGCGGGGCCGATCGGCACCTCGAAGCGACCGTCGGGGACCTCGTCCTTCACGAGTCGGTACGTCCGCTTGTGCTCGAGGAAGAGCACGGGGTCGGGGTCCGCGATCGCGGCGTGGAGCATCCCCGCGGCGTCGCGTGGGGTGGCGGGCGCGACGACCTTCAGCCCGGGCACGTGCGCGTAGAACGATTCGATCGACTGCGAGTGGTAGAGCCCGCCGTGGACCCCGCCACCCCACGGGACGCGGATCACGAGCGGCAGGCCGAACTCGCCGTTCGAGCGGTAGCGCATCCGCGCGACCTCGGAGACGATCTGGTCGAAGGCCGGGTGGATGAAGTCGGCGAACTCGATCTCGGCGACCGGCAGGAGCCCCTCGACGGCCATCCCGACGGCGAGGCCGACGATCGCGTTCTCTGCGAGCGGCGCGTCGAGGACGCGCCGCTCGCCGAACTTCTGCTGGAGGCCGTCGGTCGCCCGGAACACGCCGCCGCGGGTCCCGACGTCCTCGCCGAGGACGACGACGCGGTCGTCGGCGGCCATCGCATCTTCCAGCGCGTCGTGGATCGCGGTGACGACGTTCTTCTCGCTCACGGTGCGTCCCCGAAGACGTGGTCGAGGAGGGTCGCCGGGTCGGGGTCGGGGGCGTTCCATGCGCGCTCGATATCGGCCTCGATGCCGGCGCGGATCTCGGCGTCCGCGCGCTCGACGGCGGCGTGGTCGAGGACGCCCCACTCGACGAGGTAGGCGGTGAACCGCTCGACGGGGTCCTGGGCCCGCGCCTCCTCGACCTCCTCGCGCGAACGGTACGAGCGGTCGTCGTCGTCGGAGGTGTGCGGGTGGAAGCGGTACGTCTTCGCCTCGATGAGCGTGGGTCCGTCGCCCGCGCGGGCGCGTTCGACCGCGGTCCGCATCGCGCCGAAGCAGGCGAGGACGTCGTTGCCGTCGACGACGACGCCGGGGAAGCCGTAGCCGGCCGCGCGGTCGGCGACGTCCTCGATCGCCATCTGTCGGTGCTGGTGGACGGAGATCGCGTAGCGATTGTTCTCGCAGACGAAGACGATCGGCAGGCGGTGGATGCCCGCGAAGTTCAGCGCCTCGTGCCACGCGCCCGAGCTCGTCGCGCCGTCGCCGAACCACGACGCGGTCACGGTGTCCTCGCCGCGGAGCGACGTCGCGTAGGCGAGGCCGGCGGCGTGGGCGATCTGGGTCGCGATGACCGAGGACCCGGAGAGGATCCGCAGGCGCCGCGACCCCCAGTGCGCGGGCATCTGCCGACCCCCGGCCGTCGGGTCGTCGGCCTTCGAGAACACCCCGAGGAGCACCTCGTAGGGCGTCATGCCGGCGACGAGGACGACGCCGAGGTCGCGGTAGTAGGGCACGCACCAGTCGCGCGCGGGATCGAGCGCCATCGCGGTGCCGACCTGGCAGGCCTCGTGCCCCGCGGCGGGGACGACGAACGGGGCGCGTCCCTGGCGGTTCAGCCGTAGCGTCGCCTCATCGAGCAGGCGCGCGGTGCGCATGTGGCGATGGATGGCGCGGAGGTCGTCGGGGGAGAGGCCGAGGGCCTCGTGCGGTGCGCGGGCGCCGAGTCTGGTCGCCACTGTCGGCGCGAGGATACACCCGTGCCTGTCCGCGGTGGTCCGCCGGCACGCGTGCCAGATACCCCCGGGGGGTATACTCCTCCCATGACGAAGACCGAGGTCCACGAGGTCCGCGGCTACGACGCGGGGAAGAAGGCGCTCGGCGACCGCCTCCGGCGGATCGAGGGCCAGGTGCGCGGCATCCAGCGGATGGTCGACGACGACGCGTACTGCATCGACGTCCTCACGCAGGTGAACTCCGTCACGGCCGCGTTGCGCGCGGTCGGCCTCGAGCTGCTCGACGGCCACGTCCGCCACTGCGTCGCGGAGTCCATCGAGCGCGGCAACGGGGACGCGAAGATCGAGGAACTCCTCGCCGCGGTCGCGCGGTTCTCGGGGAGGTGAGCGGGTTGGCGACCGAGACCTCGCTGCGCGAGCAGGTCGAGGAACTCCGGCTCGACGTGCTCGGGATGACCTGCGGGTCCTGCGCGGCCCGGGTCGAGCGCACGCTGAACGCCCAGGAGGGTGTCGAGGCGTCGGTGAACTTCGCGACCGGCGAGGCCGTCGTGCGTCGGGACGCGGGCGCGCCCGGCCTCGACGATCTCGTCGAGGCCGTGCGCGCCCGCGGCTACGACCTCCGCATCCACGTCGACCGGACGGAGGCAGCGGCGCGTGAGGAGGAGCGCGCGTGGCGGCGACGCCTCGCGCTCGCGTGGATCCTCGGGCTCGCGACGATGGCCGTGTCGATGATCTCTATGCACGACGCGTGGGCGCGCTGGAGCGCGTTCGCGCTCGCGACGCCCGTGCAGTTCGTCTCGGGCTGGCCGTTCCTGCGAAGCGCCGCGCGCCGGCTCCGTTCGTTCTCGGCGAGCATGGACACGCTCGTCGCGATCGGCACGCTCTCGGCGTTCGCGTACTCGACGTGGGAGCTCCTCGCGGGCTCCCACGGCCACCTCTACTTCGACACGTCGGCGCTCGTCATCGCGTTCCTCGTCCTCGGCCGCTGGCTCGAAGCCCGCGCGAAGGGCCGGGCGTCGCAGGCGATCACCCGGCTCCTCGAGCTCGGCGCGAAGCAGGCGCGGGTCGTGCGGGACGGCACGGAGATGAAGGTGCCGGTCGACGCCGTGAAGCCCGGCTGGATCCTGAAGGTCCTGCCCGGCGAGAAGGTCCCGGTCGACGGCCGGGTCCTCGAGGGCAACGCCGCGGTCGACGAGTCGATGCTCACGGGGGAGTCCGTCCCGGTCGAGAAGGGGCCGGGCGACGAGGTCGCGGGCGCGACCGTCGACCTCGACGGCGTGCTCGTGATCGAGGCCATGCGGGTCGGCGACGAGACCGCGCTCGCCGGCATCGTCCGGCTCGTCGCGGAGGCGCAGACCTCGAAGGCGCCGATCCAGCGGCTTGCCGACCGCGTCGCGTCGGTGTTCGTCCCGGTCGTCATGGGCATCGCGGCGCTCACCGCGGTCGGCTGGTACCTCGCCGAGGGCTCGCTGCCTGCCGCGCTCGTCCCCTCCGTCGCCGTCCTCATCATCGCGTGCCCGTGCGCGCTCGGGCTCGCGACGCCCGCCGCGCTCATGGTCGGCACCGGTCGCGGCGCGGAGCTCGGCATCCTCATCCGCGGCGCGGAGATCCTCGAACGTTCGAGCGCCGTGGACCTCGTCGTGTTCGACAAGACCGGCACCCTCACCGAGGGGCGCATGGAGCTCGTCGAGGCGGTCGGTGATCCCGACGCGCTCGCGCTCGCGGCCGCCGCGGAGTCGGGGAGCGAGCACCCGATCGGACGGGCGATCGTCGCGGCGGCCGCGAGCGCGCCGACGCCGACGTCGTTCCGCGCGATCCCCGGCGGCGGCGTCCGCGCCGAGGTCGGCGGTAGGGCCGTCGTGGTCGGGCGCCGCGCGCTCCTGGAGGGCGACGGGCTCGCGATCGGCGACGACCTGCGCGCGGCGGCCGACCGCCTCGAGGCCGAGGGCCGCACGACCTCCTGGGTCGGCTGGGACGGCCGGGCGCGGGGGATCCTCGCCGTCGCCGATCGCGTGAAGCCCGGCGCCGCCGAGGCCGTCGCCGCGCTCCACGCGATCGGCGTGCGCGTCGCGATGCTCACCGGCGACAACCGCGCCGTCGCGGCGGCGATCGCGGAAGAGGTCGGCATCGACCGCGTGCTCGCCGAGGTGGACCCGGCCGGCAAGGCCGAGGCGGTCGCGACCCTCCAGGCCGAGGGCGCGATCGTCGCGATGGTGGGCGACGGCATCAACGACGGGCCTGCGCTCGCCCGCGCCGACCTCGGCATCGCGATCGGCACCGGCACCGACGTCGCGATCGAGGCCTCCGACATCACGCTCGTGCGCGGCGACCTCGAGAGCGTCGTGCTCGCCCTGCGCCTCGCGCGCGGCACGTTCGCGACGATCCGCCAGAACCTCGTCTGGGCGTTCGGCTACAACGTCGCGGCGATCCCCCTCGCGGCAGCGGGCCTCCTCGACCCCGTCATCGCGGGGGCCGCCATGGCGCTCTCCTCGGTCTCGGTGGTCACGAACTCCCTGCGTCTGCGACGCTTCTCGCGGACGGCGACGAGGGGGACGGCATGACGGAGCAGGGCGCCACGCGGATCGACGCGACCGACGCGGACTTCCAGACGACGGTCCTCGACGCCTCGCGCGAGCGTCCGGTCGTCGTCGACCTCTGGGCGAGCTGGTGCGGGCCGTGCCGCACGCTCGGCCCGATCCTCGATCAGGTCGCCGACGAGGGCGCCGGAGCGTTCCTCCTCGCGAAGGTCGACGTCGACGCGAACCCCGGCATCGCCCGGGCGCTCGGCGTCCAGAGCATCCCGACGGTCGTCGCGTTCCGCGACGGCCGGCCCGTCGACGGCTTCGTCGGAGCCATCCCCGAACCGGCCGTCCGACAGTTCGTCGGACGGCTCCTGCCGACCGAGGCGGACCGCGCGGCCGAGGCCGCGACCGCGGTCGCCGACTCCGGCGACGTCGCTGCGGCCGAGGCCGCCTTCCGCGAGGCGCTCGCGACCGAGCCGGGGAACCGCAACGCGGCCATCGGACTCGCGCACCTGCTCGTCGAGCGCGGCGCGGTCGACGAGGCGACGCAGCTCCTCGCGCCGCTGCAGCCCGACGCCGAGGCGGAGGCCCTCCTCGCGCGGATGCGGGTCGAGGGCTGGGCTGCGACCGCGACCTCCGGGTCCCGTGGCGACGAGGGACGGCGCCTCGCGGCCGCCGGCGACTACCGAGCCGCGCTCGACGCGCTCCTCGAGGCGCTCCGCGACGAGCCGGACGCCCGCGCGGACATCCTCGACGTCTTCGCGGTGCTCGGGGAGGGCGACCTCGTGACCGAGTACCGCCGCAGGCTCACGAACGCGCTGTTCTGAAGCTGCTCAGGCCGATGCCGCGACGCGCGTCGTCGGCCACGGCGTCGCGTCGGGGACGAGGTCGAGCCCGAAGACCTCCGCGAACCGCCGCGCGACGATCGGCGCTATCTCGTCGACCGTCACCTCGCGGCCCGCGAGGATCGAGAGGGTCGTGACCCCTTCGTCGGCGAGCCCGCACGGGACGATCGCGTCGTACCACCCGAGGTCGGTCGTGCAGTTCAGCGCGAAGCCGTGGAGGCTCACCCGCATCCGCGCGAGGCGCACGCCGATCGCGCAGACCTTCCGGTCGCCCGCCCAGACGCCCGTCTGGACCGCGTTCCGTCCGAGCTCGACGCCGACATCGGACGCCGCCCGGATCACGACCTCCTCGAGCCGGCGCACGTAGCCGAGGGCGTCCGGACGCGGCCCCACGTCGACGACGGGGTAGCCGACGAGCTGGCCCGGCCCGTGGAACGTGAGCGAGCCCCCGCGGTCGATGTGGTGGAGCTCGGCGCCGCGCGCGCGCATCCGCTCCTCGGTCCACACGATGTGCTCGGGCTTCCAGCTGCGACCGGCGGTGTAGACGGGCGGGTGCTCGAGGAGGATCAGGGTGTCGGGGACGGTTCCGGCGAGCCGTTCGGCCGCGAGGTCGTGCATCGCGGCGTTCGCCGCCGCGTAGGGGACGGGGCCGACCGGGCGGATGAGCCGACCCGGGGCGGGCATCTAGAGCCCGAGGTCCTCGGCGTAGTCCCAGGCCTCGAGGTTCCGCTTCACGCGCCCGAGGAAGCGGGTCGCGAGTTCCCCGTCGATGACGCGGTGGTCCCAGGACATCGAGATGTTCACCATCGAGCGCACCGCGATGCCGTCGTCGACGACGACCGGCCGTTTCACGATCGCGTCGAGCGACAGGATGCCGGAGTCGGGCGTGTTGATGATCGGCACGGAGGCCACGGAGCCGTACGGCCCGGGGTTCGTGATCGTGAACGTCGAGCCCTGCACCTCGTCGGGCTTCAGCTGCCGGGACCGCGCGCGGGCGGCGAGATCGGCGATCGCGCGCGCGAGGCCGACGGAGTTCATCGCGTCCGCCCCCTTGATGACCGGCACGATGAGGCCCGCCTCGTAGGACACGGCGATCCCCATGTTCACGTAGCGACGCAGGACGATCTCGTCGCCGTCGAGGCGCGCGTTCACCATCGGGAACTCGAGCAGCGCCTCCGAGGTCGCGCGCACGACGAAGGGCAGGTACGTGAGCTTCACGCCGTACTTCGCCTGGAAGTCGTCCTTCACGCGGTCGCGCAGGCGGACGAGGTGGTCGACGTTCACCTCGACCATCGTCCACGCGCGCGCCGTGTTCCGGAGCGAGGCGAGCATGTGGTCGCCGATCGCGCGGCGGATGTGGGAGACGGCGATGCGCTCCTCGGCGCCGCCGGGGACGGGCGGAGCGGTCGGGGCGACGGGGGCCGCAGGGGCCGCGGGCTTCGGCGCCACGGGTGCGGGGACCGCCGCGGGCGCCGGTGCGATCGGCGCGGGTGCGGGAACGACCGGCGTGGGTGCGGGGGCCTCGGCAGCGGGCGCCGCTCGGTGCGCGCCGGAGGCCACGAACGCGAGGACGTCCTGCTTCGTGATGCGTCCCCCGGTGCCGGTGCCGGAGACGTTCGCGAGATCGACGCCGTGCTCGGCGGCGAGCCGACGGACGAGGGGGGAGTGGATCGCGGAGCGCGGCCCCGTCGCGACGGGCGCCGCAGCGGGTGCCACGGGCGCGGGTGGCACCGGCGCGGGGGCAACGGGCGCAGGCGCGACCGGAGCCGGAGCGACCGGAGCCGGAGCGACCGGCGCCGGAGCGACGACCGCGGCAGGAGCCGGCGCGGCGGCCTCCCCTTCGCCCTGGATGATCGCGACCTCGGTCCCGACGCCGACGGTCGTGCCCTCGGGGACGAGGATCTTCGTGAGGACCCCGGCGGCGGAGGACGGCACCTCGGTGTCGACCTTGTCGGTCGAGATCTCGAAGAGCGGCTCGTCCATCTTCACGACGTCGCCCTCGGCCTTCAGCCACCGCAGGATCGTCCCCTCGATGACCGTCTCGCCGAGCTGGGGCATCTTCACCGCTGGCACGTGGGTTCCTCCCTCACCAGGCCGAGAGCCTGCGGACGGCCTCGATGATGTCGCCGACCTGCGGGAGGTAGGCGTCCTCGAGGGCGGGCGAGAACGGCACGGGGACGTTCGGCGGCGCCACGCGGACGATGGGGGCGTCGAGCGATTCGAAGCCCTCCTCAGCGATGACCGCCGCGACCTCGGCGCCGACGCCGAGGAACCGGTGGCTCTCGTAGAGGACGACGACGCGGCTCGTCTTCGCGACCGAGGCGAGGATCGCCTCGGTGTCGAGCGGCTGGATGCTCCGCAGGTCGAGGACCTCGACGCCGATGCCCTCGGCCGCGAGCGTCTCCGCGGCCTCGAGCGCGAGGTGCACCATCATCCCGTAGGCGACGATCGTGACGTCGTCGCCGGGGCGGCGGACGTTCGCCTTCCCGAGCGGCACGAGGAAGTCCGGCTGCGTCGGCACCTGCTCCTTGATGCGGCGGTAGATCCACTTGTGCTCGAGGAACACGACCGGGTTGTCGTCGCGGATCGCGGCCTTCATGAGGCCCTTCGCGTCGGCCGGGAACGCCGGCGTGACGACCTTGAGCCCCGGCGTGTGCGCGAACCACGGTTCGGGGTTGAAGGAGTGGAAGCTCGAGGCGCGCACGCCGCCGCCCGACGGGCCGCGGAGCACGACCGGGGCGGGCACGCCGCTGCGGTAGTGGTACCGGGCGAGCGCCGTCGCGATCATGTCGAAGCCGCTCGACATGAAGTCCGCGTACTGGAACTCCGCGACCGGCCGCAGCCCCTCCATCGCCGAGCCGAGCGCGAGGCCGACGATCGTCTCCTCCGCGATCGGGGTGTCCATGACCCGCTCGGGCCCGAACCGGTCGAGGAAGCCCTCGGTCACCTTGAAGGCCCCGCCGTAGACGCCGATGTCCTCGCCGAGGAGGTAGACGCGCTCGTCGCGCTCCATCTCCTCCCAGAGCGCCTCTGCGATCGCGATGAGGTACGTGGCCGCCCCGTCCGCGTCGCGCTTGCCGCGCGGCTCCGCGCCGTGCCCGGCCGCGCCGGCCTCCACCTGTCGGGTCGTCACTGCGTACCTCCCGTGCCGCCGCCGCGTCCCGGCTCGCGCTGCCAGTAGCCGTCCTCCACGTAGAGCCCCTTCGTGACGTCGCCGGGCTCCGGGAACGGCGAGTCGAGCGCGTACGCGTACCCCGCGTCGAACTCCTTCGCGATCCGCTCGTCGAGTTCCGAAAGCTCGTCCTCGGTGATGAGCCGCTGGGACCGCAGGAGATCGGTGAACCGTCCGACGGGGTCGCGGTGCTCCACGTGTTCGTCGAGGAGCTCCTTCGGCATGTACTTCGCGGGGTCGTGTCCCGCGTGCCCGCGCCAGCGGAGGGAGACCGACTCGATGAGCGTCGGGCCCTCGCCGTTGCGGGCGCGCTCGACCGCCGCCTTCGCGGCCGCGTAGACCTCGAGGACGTCGCGGCCGTCGACGCGGACCCCGGGCATGCCGTACGCGGGGCCGCGCTCGGCGATCGTCGGCAGGGGGAACTCGAGCGTGTTCGGCGTCGAGTACGCGAACTGGTTGTTGTTCACGACCCAGACGACCGGGAGCTTGAAGATCGCGGAGACGTTCAGCGCCTCGTGCCAACGACCGTTGCTCGTCGCCCCGTCGCCGCAGATCGCCATCGCGACGTGGGGGAGCCCCTTCCGCTGGTAGGCGAGCGCGGCGCCGCAGGCGGCCGGGTAGGCGATCGGCAGGTGCGACATCACGGTCCAGGTGCGGTTGCCGGCCCAGTCGCCGATGTGGCTGTTGCCGTCGCGCCCGCGGGTGTAGCCGTCGATGCGGCCCCAGAACTGCGCCATGACGCGGTTCAGGTCGAGGCCCTTCGTGAGCTGCGCCGTGAGGTCGCGGTGGGTCGGGAAGAGGGAGTCCTCGCGCTCGAGTGCGAACGCGACGCCCACGTGCGTGCCCTCCTGGCCGCGACCGGAGTAGATCGCGCCGGGCAGGCGGCCCTGCCGGTAGAGGGTCTCCATGCGCTCGTCGAACGTGCGCGACAGGCGCAGGAGGTAGAGCATGCGCAGCAGTTCGTCGTCGGAGAGCCCGGCGCGCCAGTCCTTGCGCCGGTTCCGGTCGTCTCGGGCCACGGTCAGGATCCTCTCAGGCGGAGTGGAGGGGCTTGCCGGCGAGCGCCAGATGCGCCTCGCCGATCCCCTCCGACAGGCTCGGATGCGGGTGGATCAGTGCGGCGACCTCGGCGGGCACCGCCTCCCAGTTCGTGATGAGCATGGCCTCGGAGATGAGATCCGTCACGTGGGGCCCGACCATGTGCACGCCGAGCACCGGCCCACCCCGCACGGCGACGACCTTCACGACCCCGCCCTCGCCGACGATGTTCGCCTTCGCGAGTCCCTGGAAGCTGTAGCGCTCGGTCTCGACGTCGTGGCCGCGCTCGCGGGCCTGCGCCTCCGTGAGGCCGACCGAGGCGACCTCCGGGGTGCAGTACGTGACGCGGGGGATGCCGGCGTAGTCGATGTCGGGGACCTCGGTACCGCAGATGCGCTCGGCCACCGCCATGCCCTCGGTGAAGGCGACGTGCGCGAGCTGGAGCGGCGTGGCGGCGACGTCGCCGACGGCCCACACGTGGGGCACGGTCGTCCGGAGCTGTCCGTCGACCTTCACGAAGCCGCGGTCGAGTTCGACGCCGATCGACTCCGCTTCGAGCCCGTCGGTGACCGGTCCGCGACCGACCGCCACGAGGCAGAGGTCGGCCTCGACCGCGGTCGCGGTGCCGTCGACCTCGTACGTGACACGCGCGCGGCCGGGCACCTCGCGGATCTCCTGCACCTTCGCGCCCGCGTGCATCGCGATGCCGCGCTTGCGGTACGCGCGCGCGAGTTCCTTCGAGACGTCCTCGTCCTCGAGGGGCACGATGCGCGGGAGTCCCTCGAGGAGCGTCACCTCGGCGCCCATCGAGCGGTAGAACGACGCGAACTCGAGGCCGACGGCGCCGGCGCCGATCACGATGGCCGACGACGGGATCGTCGGGTGCCAGAGCGCTTGATCCGAGGTGACGACGCGCTCGCCGATCTCGACGCCGGGGATCAGCTTCGGTCGGGAGCCGGTCGCGATGACGACGTCGGTCGCCGCGATGATCCGGCCGTCGACCTCGACGCCGGGTCCGGCGACGAGCCGGGCGTTGCCGTGGACGACGTCGATCTTCCGCGCCTTCACGAGTCCGGTGACGCCGTGGACGAGCTTGTCGACGATCCGGTCCTCGAACGCGCGGATCGCCGTCCAGTCGGGCTCGCCTTTCGCGGTGACGCCCCACTCGTCGGCGCGGCGGACGGTGTCCATGACCGCGGCCGACTGGAGGAGCGCCTTCGTCGGGATGCACCCGCGCAGGAGGCACGTCCCCCCGAGGCGTTCGTCGCGCTCGACGAGGACGACCCGACGCCCGAGTTGCGCGAGGCGGAGGGCGCAGGAGTAGCCCCCCGTGCCCCCGCCGATCACCGCTACGTCGTAGGCGTCCCCCATGACGGCGGCAATGGTATCGCCCGGGCACCCGGCCTAGGATGCCGTCCCGTGGACGCACCCCTCCGCCGCACGCCGCTCGAGGCGGAGCACGTCGCCCTCGGGGCGAAGTTCGGGCCGTTCGGCGGCTGGAACATGCCGATCGAGTACGCGGGGGTGCTCGCCGAGCACCGCGCCGTCCGCGAGGCGGCGGGGCTCTTCGACATCTCCCACCTCGGGAAGGTGGACGTCGCGGGTCCCGAGGTGCTCCCGGCCCTCCAGCGCGTCCTGTCGAACGACCTCGCCCGCGTCGCGGTCGGGCGCGCGCAGTACCACCTGCTCCTGCGCGAGGACGGCGGGGTCGCCGAGGACCTCATCGTCTACCGGCTCGACGACGAGCGGTGGTTCGTCGTGCCGAACGCCGCGAACACCGCGACGGTCGTCGACGCGCTCGGCGGCGCGGGGCTCGACCCGCGCCCGCTCGACACCTGGTGCTTCCTCGGCGTCCAGGGACCGGATGCGCCGCGGATCGTCGCGTCGCTCTTCCCCGGCGCGGCCGACCTCCCGTACTTCGGGTGCCTCGAGACCGCGTTCCGCGGCGAGCGGCTCGTCCTCGCGCGCACCGGCTACACGGGGGAGCGCGGCTTCGAACTCTTCTGCGACGCGGGCGTCGCGTCGCCGCTCTGGCAGGCGCTGCTCGCGGCGGGCGCCTCGCCCTGCGGGCTCGGCGCCCGCGACGTCCTGCGGCTCGAGATGGGCTATCCGCTCCACGGTCAGGACATCGGACCCGACCGGACGCCGCTCGAGGCGGGGCTCGACTGGGCGGTCGCGATGGGGAAGGGACCGTTCGTCGGGCGGTCGGCGCTCGAGCGCCAGCTCGCCGAGGGGATCCCGTCGCGGCTGCGCGCGCTCGTCACCGAGGAGCGTCGCCACATCCCGCGGGCGCACCAGGCCGTCCTCGTCGACGGGCGTCCCGCGGGCGAGGTGACGAGCGGGACGTTCTCGCCGACCCGCGGCGCGGGGATCGCGCTCGCGTACCTGTCGCCGGCCGACGTCGTCGCGACCGGCGACGCCGTCGAGATCGACGTGCGGGGCCGCCTCGCGCCGGCGCGCGTCGTCGAGTTGCCGTTCGTGGACCGCTCGCCGCGCTGAGTCGCGTCAGCCGCCGGCGGCGGCGAGGAACTCCGCCATGCCGGCGCCGTTGAACCCGACGCCCCCGAGCATCCGGCGGAGGTCCGCCCGCGCGTGCGGCGCCTCGCGGACGATCGCGACGACGACGTAGAGCCCCGACGCGGGGATGCCGACGGTCCGCGCGGGGCCGAAGCCGGGCGCGACGACGAAGTAGCCCCAGCGGAGCACGGCGTCGCCGTCGGTGCAGCGACCGCGGCCGTCGGCGATGTAATCGCCGGGCGAGTCGGCGCCGCCCGCGAACCCGGGGGCGCGGTCGACGAGGACCCGCACGCGCAGCGCCTCGCAGTCCGCGCGCCGCGGAAGCAGCGTGTCGAGCGAACGCTCCGCGGCGAGGTAGTAGAAGTCGGACGGGACGCCGACCGCCGCGGCGTCCACCCAGAGCGCCGCCATCCCCTGGCCGCGCGGGCGATCGTCGGGACGGGCGAGGAGACCCGCGCGCTCCATCCGTCGGGCACGACCGCGCGCACGGATCCCGCGTCGAGCCGCTGGAACGGGCTCGGGAGGTTCACGACCGTGATCGTCCCGGGGGCGACCGGGGTCGCGGGGGGCGGCGACCCGCATCCGGCGCCGAGCGCCGCGGCGAGCAACGCGGTCCCGATCGACCGGCGCATGGGGCGAGGATAGCCCCACGGTTCCCGTCGGGCGAATCGCGTCCCCGGCGGCGGGGCTCTATGCTCCGCCCCGACAACCGAAGACAACGTGTTCTCGAGGCGACACCGCGAGGTGTCGCAGCGGCGGCGGGAGCCGTCGCGAAGAGGGAAGCCGGTGCGAATCCGGCGCGGTCGCGCCACTGTGACCGGGGAGCGGATCCGTCGACACCACTGGGAGCGATCCCGGGAAGGGACGGACGAGCGGCGATCCGGGAGCCAGGAGACCTGCCTCGAGGGCGTGCACGGTCCTTCGCGGAAAGGAGACCGCACATGTCCCATCGCGCCATCGCGGCGTGCGTCACGGCAGTCCTGTTCCTCGCCGCCTGTTCGGGCGGCGCGCCGGCGTCGCGGCCCTCGACCGAGCCGACGGCGAGCTACCCGCGCACCGTCACCGACGACGACGGGGTCGAGCTCCTCCTCGCCGCCCCGCCGGCGCGGATCGTCACGTTCGCCCCGTCGCTCACCGAGGTCCTGTTCGCCCTCGGCATCGGCGACCGCGTCGTCGGTGTCTCCGGGCCGTACGACGACTTCCCCGCGGAGGCGGCCGACCTCCCCGAGGTCGGCGGGGCCGGCGAGTTCGGCGTCGACCCGAACCTCGAGACGGTCGTCGCCCTCGAGCCCGACCTCTTCCTCACGATCGCCGGCGGAGATGCGTGGAAGGAGCGGCTCCGCGCGCTCGACGTGCCGGTGTTCACGCTCGACGCGAGCGACCTCGACGATCTCCTCGGCGACATCGCGACGGTCGGCGCGCTCACGGGGACGGAGGAGCGGGCAGCGGCCCTCGTCGCGTCGATGCGCGCGGCGGCCGACGCGATCGCGTCGGAGGTCGCGTCGCGGCCGCGCGTGCCGTGCTTCTTCGAGGTCTACTACCCGCCGCTCGTCGCGGCGGGACCGGGGACGTTCATCGACGACCTCCTCGACCGCGCGGGCTGCGACTCGGTCTCAGCCGACGCCGCCGGCGCGTACCCGGAGTGGTCGGTCGAGGACCTCGTCGGCACGGGGGTCGAGGTCTACCTCGTGTCGTCGGAGTCGGCGGGCGATGCGTCTGCGGTCGGGGAGCGCCCCGGCTTCGACGCGATCGACGCGGTCGCCGCGGGACGGGTGGCGCTCATCGACTCGGACCTCGTGACGCGTCCCGGGCCGCGGATCGTCGAGGGGCTGCGTGCGCTCGCGGACGCCCTGCACCCGGACCCCGCCGCGTGAACGCCGCACGCCGCTACCGACGCGTCCTCGCGCTCCTCGCGCTCGGACTCCTCGTCGCGGTACCGCTCGCGGTGGCGGTGGGATCGGTGTGGGTCGCGCCGTCGACGACGCTCCG
>JBJTYK010000097.1:0-2324 GCA_046082745.1 Actinomycetota bacterium
CCTCGAAGTCGGCGAGGTCGAGCGCTTCGCACAGCGCGACGTGGTCCTTCGGCGGGAAGTCGAACGCGCGCGGCTCGCCGTGGCGGCGGACCTCGACGGCGTCCTCATCGGTGAAGCCGTCGGGCGCGCTCGCGTGCGGCAGGTTCGGCGTCTCGGCGAGGAGCCGCGTGAGCTCCGCCTCCGCCGACTCGAGTTCCGGTTCGAGCTCGCCGAGCCGGCGCGAGACCTCCGCGACGGCGGCTATGCGCTCCTCGCGTTCGGGGCCCTGCGCGCGGCCGATCTCCTTGCCGGAGCGGTTCTGCTCGGCGCGGAGTTCCTCGACCTGCAGCGTCAGCGCGCGGCGGCGTTCGTCGGCGGCGAGGAGCGCGTCGACCGCCTCGGCGAGGTTCCGACGCGCGAGCCCGCGTCGGAACGGCTCCGGATCGTCACGGATCGCACGGATGTCGAGCACGCCTCACCCCCTCGCCGACCGTAACACCCTCACGCGGTCCCCATGGCCCGGGTGATGCTCTCCTCCTCCTCGACGGAGAGGTTGTACGTGCTCTTGCCCGCCTGGACCGGCTTCGCGTAGACGCGGGTGTCCTGGCGACCGTTGATCGAGGTGATGACGACGCCGTCGCCGCGGTCGTCGAGCATCGCGCACGAGAAGGAGAGCCGCCCCCCGACGTCCTCGAACGCGTCGTAGCGGACGAGCGCCACCTTGCGGACCGCGCCCTCGATGAGGCCCTGCTGCTTGCGGTCCGCCCCGTGGAGCGCCCGCGCCGCCGCCTCGAGCTCCCGGAGGGCGTTCGCCTGGTCCTCGAGGACCTTCCGCAGGGTCCGGTCCTCGAGCGGGGGCACGGCCGGGAGCCGCCGACGGAGCGCGAAGGCCGAGAACGTGATGCCGAATATCGCGAGGACGAAGGCGGCCGCGGCGAGGGCCGAGAGCGTCTGGTCGTCGAGGATCATGCGCGGAACCCTACCGCCGGGCGGCGGCACGGCGGGCGCTCGTCCGAGGGGTGGATCGGTGGACGCTGGGTACACTGCCCCGCGTTGCCCCGGAAGGCGGGGCGGACCCAGGAGGAAGCACATGAAGGCATTCCGCATCACCGTCGGCCTCGTCCTGCTCGCGACGCTCGCGCTCGGGGCACCCGCGACCGCGAGGACGAACGCGAAGCCGCACTTCGTGCCGTCGTCGTTCACGGGCATGCTCGACCCGAACACGGGCAAGGTCTTCGTCGGCTACCAGGTCGGCGGCCTCGGCAACCGCGGCTACGGCTTCATCTCCGCGAAGGGCCGCGTCACCGTCGAAGCGCAGTGCCGCAACGGCAGTGGCAACTTCATCACCGCCTTCGAGGACAAGACCTGGCGCGTGAACGAGCACGACATCTTCGGCAACCGGGACGGGAACTACAAGGGCACCGACGAGCTCCCGCCGGCCGCTCCGTGCCCCCCGGGGACCTCGCAGGTGTCCGCGCGGATCACGTGGAGCGACGTCGACCTCACCCTGAAGTCCTCACGGGACGGCCGCACGTACGACTACCACTGGTTCGGCGGCTACCAGAATTGAGGTCCCGCGTACCGACGTTCCTCGGAGGAGCCCCCGCCGGATCGGCGGGGGCTCCTCCGTTTGCGGCTCCTCCCGCGACGCGCCGAGCCGGCCGATGAGCGCGGCCGAGGCCCGCCCCTCGCTGGCCGACATCGCGGCGCGCACGCCCGCCGACCGCGACCGCTACGTGGACTTCCTCCGCGCGTTCTCGATCGTCACCGTCGTCCTCGGCCACTGGGCGATCTCGATGATCTGGTGGCACGACGGGCTCATCACGACGTCGAACGCGATCGGCGTTACGCCCGGCCTCTGGCTCGTCACGTGGTTCCTCCAGGTCATGCCGATCTTCTTCTTCGTCGGGGGGTTCTCGAACCTCGTCACGTACGACTCGTTCCGCCGCAAGGGCCGCTCGACGGCGGCGTTCCTGCGGACCCGCGCGCAGCGGCTCCTCACGCCCTCCGCGGTGTTCCTCGGGGTGTGGTTCGTCATCCAGGTCGCGCTCCACCTGCTCGACGTCGGGCGCGGCACGGGGTTCCTCCTCTGGGGCGACACGTGGTTCCTGCGCGGCGTGAAGCCGCCGGGCGCGACCGTGCCGTTCGGACCGCTGTGGTTCCTGCCCGCCTACCTCGTCGTCATCCTCCTCGCGCCGCTCATGCTGCGGCTGCACCGGCGGTTCGGGGTCGGCGTCGTCGTCTTCCTCACGCTCGCGGCGATCGCGGTGGGTGCCCTCCCACCCTGCTCCCGCATCCCCAACCCCCCCCCCCTCAAAACCCTCCCTGTGTGGCTCCTCCCTCAC
>JBJTYK010000098.1:0-2413 GCA_046082745.1 Actinomycetota bacterium
GTGGTGGGAGGGGTAGAGGCGCGGAAGTGCCCGGGGGAAGGGATTGGTGCTGTTTCCCCCCCCCCCCCCGCCCCCGGTTCCGAACTTCCGTGGGTCCGGTGCCTCAGACCTCCGTGATGGAGATCGCGTCGGCCTCGACGTACCGCCAGGTGTAGGACTTCTCCCGGCGGTTCCCGTTCGTCCGGTACTGGAGCTCGATGTCGTAGGTGTCGACGACGGAGATGGCGCTCTGACCGATGCGGTCGGCGCCGTTGTCCTCCGAGATCGTCACGTCGAACTCCGTGATGGTGTCGTCGCCCGAGTTAGCGCACACGAACGACTTGATGGAGAGCACCCCGCCGAACGCCGACCAGGTCGCGGTGTCGTCGCTGCAGCCGTCTCCGTCCGCACCGGCGACCGTGACGAGGAGCTCGTCGGCCGGCACGAACTGCATGTCGGCCGGGAGACGGACCTCCATCGCGACGATCGGCTCGTTCCCGTACCCCGAGGGGTCACCGAGCACCTGGTCGACGTGGACGACGATCGTGCCGGTCACGTCGACCCACTCGGCCGGCTCGATGACGCTGGAGCTGTCGCCGTCGACCGCGACGTCGAGCGCGTCGGGGCCGGCGATCGCCGCGGCGTTCGCCTCGGTCGGCCGCTTGTTGCCCGGGCCGGCGGTGGCCGGCATGTACGCCGTGGCCACCATCGTCGCCACCGCGAGGGCGGCATAGAACCTGCGCATGGGGAAGACCTCCTTCCCGTCCCGGGCCGGAGGCTCCCGCCTCCTTCCTACCCGGTGAGGGACCGCAGAGACTATGTGCGGGGTGATGCCGGGGCAAGCACCTCCGTCCGGAGTTTCCCGCAGGCACGCCTGTAGACTCGGCCCGTGCGTGCGCGCCCCCTCCTCGCCCTCGGCCTCGCGGCGTCGCTGCTCGCGGCGTGCGGTCCGCCCGGCTCGGTCGCGGCGGAGGTCGCCGGCCGCGAGATCAGCGTCGCGTCGCTCGAGCGCTCGGCCCTCCTCTACACCCTGCTCGGGGAGCTGAACGGTCAGGGCTGCGGCGCGCCGGAGGGTCGGGAGACGTACGCGACCGCCTGCGACCGCTTCACGCTCTCGAACCTCATCCAGGAGGCGATCGTCGACCGGTACGCGGTGGCCAACGACGTCACGGTGCCCGAGGGCGCCGCGGAGTCGGCGGTCGCCGACCTCGAGGAGAGCCTCGGGGAGGGCATCCTCGCGGAGCGGCTCGCGCGGTCGGGGCTCGCGCGCGAGGAGTTCGTCGGCCTCGCGGAGCGCCTCCTCCTCTTCAACGAGGTGCGCGACGACCTCGCCGCGTCGATCTCGGACGACGACCTGCGGGCCGCCTACGACGCCTCGACCGACTACACGACGATCGACACGAAGCACATCCTCGTCGCCGACGAGGCGACCGCCGCCGAGGTCGCGGCGCAGGCGACCCCGGAGAACTTCGGCGACCTCGCGCGCGAGTACTCGGTCGACACGGCGTCGGCGGAGCGCGGCGGGGCGCTCGGACCCATCGCGGCGTCGTCGCTCGACGCCGACTACGTCGCCGGCGCGCTCGCGCTCGAGCCCGGCCAGATCAGCGCCCCGGTGCAGTCGCAGTTCGGCTGGCACGTGATCCTCCTCGTCGCGGTCGATCGGACGCCGTTCGCCCGCGCCGCGGACCAGCTGCGCCTCCAGCTCTCCTCGCAGGCCTACGCGACCTGGCTCCAGGGCGAGTACGCCGACCTCGAGATCGTCGTGAACCCGCGCTTCGGGCGCATCGACCTGTCGACCGGCGAGGTGCGGCCGGTGTCCTCGACCGCGTCGGAGGACGCGACGACGCCGTGACCGGGGGCGAGCTCGAGGCCGTCCCCCGCGGTCCCGTCCCGTCGTCGTCGGGCGGCGACCGGCTCCTCGACCTCGTGCGCGTGATGGCGCGCCTGCGCGGGCCGGGCGGCTGCCCGTGGGACCACGAGCAGACGCACCGCTCGCTCGCCCGCCACCTCGTCGAGGAGACCTACGAGACGATCGACGCGATCGACGCGGGCGACCCGGAACGGTTGCGCGACGAGCTCGGCGACGTGCTGCTGCAGGTCGTCTTCCACGCGGAGATCGCCGCCGAGTCGGGCGCGTTCGACGTCGACGGCGTCGCGGAGGGCGTCGTGCGCAAGCTCGTGCGCCGCCACCCGCACGTGTTCGGCGACGCGGAGGTCTCCGGGTCCGAGGAGGTCCTGCGGAACTGGGAGCAGATCAAGGAGGCCGAACGCGGCCGCGCGCCGGTCGACCACGACATCCCGGCGGCGCTGCCCGCGCTCGCGCGCGCGGCGAAGGAGCATCGGCGGGCCTGTGGACACGGGTTCGCTTTCCGGAGCGCGGGGAGCGCCGCCGCGCAACTCCGTGAGGAGGTCGGCGAGCTCGAGGCGGCCGCGG
>JBJTYK010000099.1:0-10271 GCA_046082745.1 Actinomycetota bacterium
GGTCGCGCCGGCGCCGACGTCCTGGACGGCGGCGCCGGGGCGGCCGACGTCGCCGACTACTCGGCCTCGACGACCGGCGTCACCGTCACCGCGAACGCCGCGACCGGCAACGTCGGCGGCGACGCCGAGGGCGACGCGCTCGCGGGCTTCGAGGACCTCGTCGGCTCGCCCCTCGGCGACCGTCTCTCGGGCGACGCGGGCCCGAACGGGCTCCTCGGCGGCGCGGGCGACGACGTCCTCGAGGGGCGCGGCGGCGCCGACATCCTCGCCGGCGGCAGCGGCGTCGACGCCGTGTCGTACGCCGCGTCGCCGTCCGCCGTCGACGTCGCGCTCGGCGGCGCGGTCTCCGGCGGCGACGCCGCGGGCGACACGATCACCGCGGAGGGCCTCGTCGGTTCCGCCTACGCGGACCGGCTCGGCGGCGACGCCGGGCCGAACGCGCTCACCGGCGGCGGCGGCGACGACGTCTTGCGCGGAGGGTTGGGCAACGACGTCCTCGCCGGCGGTGCGGGCGCCGACGTCCTGTCGGGCGGCCGCGGCGCCGACACCGCATCGTTCGCGGGCGCCGCCCTCGCCGTCGCGTTCGACCTCTCGGCCGGGAGCGCGAAGGGCCAGGGACGCGACACGCTCGACCGCGTCGAGTCGGTCCTCGGCACCTCGCGCGACGACATCCTCGTCGGCGGCGACGGCCCGAACGTGCTCGACGGCGCGGGCGGGGTCGACCGGATCCTCGGCGGCGGCGGCGCGGACACCCTGCACGGCGGTCCCGGCGCGGACCGGCTCTTCGGCGGTCCCGGCGCGGACACGCTCGGGGGGGGCGCGGGATCCGACGCCTGCTACGGCGAGGGCGGCGCGACGACGTTCGCCTCCTGCGAGACGAAGGGCTGATCCCGATGCGCACCCGAGACGACATCCGCAACGTGGCGATCGTCGCCCACGTCGACCACGGCAAGACGACGCTCGTCGACGCGATGCTCTGGCAGTCCGGGGCCTTCCGGGCGAACCAGGAGGTCGCCGAGCGCGTCATGGACTCGATGGACCTCGAGCGCGAGAAGGGCATCACGATCCTCGCGAAGAACACGGCCGTCCGCCACGGCGGGGTGAAGATCAACATCATCGACACCCCCGGTCACGCCGACTTCGGCGGCGAGGTCGAGCGCGGCCTCACGATGGTCGACGGGGTGCTCCTGCTCGTCGACGCCTCCGAGGGACCGCTGCCGCAGACGCGGTTCGTCCTGCGGAAGGCGCTCGAGGCGCGCCTGCCCGTCATCCTCGTCGTGAACAAGGTCGACCGGTCCGACGCGCGGCCCGCGGAGGTCGTCCACGAGGTGGAGGAGCTCTTCCTCGACCTCGACGCCGACGAACACCAGATCGCGTTCCCGATCCTCTACGCGAACGCGCGCGAGGGCCGCTGCGGGACGGCGCCCGACGCGCTCGCGCCCGACCTCGAGCCGCTGTTCGCCACGCTCCTCGAGCACGTGCCGGCACCGGCGTACGACCCGGAGCACCCCCTCCAGGCGCTCGTGACGAACCTCGACGCCTCGCCGTACGTCGGGAGGATCGCGCTCTGCCGGATCCACCACGGCACGATCCGCAAGGGCCAGCAGGTCGCGTGGTGCCGTGGCGACGGCACGAGCGAGCGCGTGAAGATCACCGAGCTCTACGTGACCGAGGAGCTCGACCGCGTCGACGCCGACGAGGCCGGCCCCGGCGACATCATCGCGATCGCGGGCATCGAGGAGATCACGATCGGCGAGACGCTCGCCGACGCCGACGACCCGCGACCGCTGCCGGTCATCGCCGTCGACGAGCCGAGCCTTTCGATGACGGTCGGCCAGAACACCTCGCCCCTCGCGGGCCTCGACGGCGACAAGGTGACGGCCCGCCAGATCCGCACGCGCCTGGCCCAGGAGGTCGTCGGCAACGTCGCGATCCGGGTCCTCGACACCGAGCGCCCCGACACCTGGGAGGTCCGCGGCCGCGGCGAGCTCCAGCTCGCGATCCTCGTCGAGATGATGCGCCGGGAGGGCTTCGAGCTCACCGTCGGCAAGCCCGAGGTCGTGACCCGGACCGTCGACGGCGTCCTCCAGGAACCGATGGAGCGCGTCGCGATCGACGCCCCCGAGGAGTACCTCGGCGTGATCTCGCAGCTCCTCGCCCTGCGCCGCGGCCGGATGGAGAACACCGTGAACCACGGCACGGGCTGGATCCGGATGGAGTACCTCATCCCGGCCCGCGGCCTCATCGGCTTCCGCACGGAGTTCCTCACGGAGACCCGGGGGACCGGCCAGCTCCACCACGTCTTCGAGGGCTACGAGCCGTGGCACGGGGAACTGCGGACCCGGCCGACCGGCTCCCTCATCGCCGACCGCCGCGGGCAGTCCACGACGTTCGCCCTCCTGAACCTCCAGGAGCGCGGGTCGATGTTCGTGGGGCCCGGCGAGGAGGTCTACGAGGGGATGGTCATCGGGGAGAACCCGCGCGCCGAGGACATGGACGTGAACCCGACGAAGGAGAAGAAGCAGACGAACATGCGCGCCTCGACCGCCGAGGAGCTCGTCCGCCTCATCCCGGCGCGGGAACTCTCGCTCGAGCAGGCGCTCGAGTTCATCCGGGCCGACGAGTGCGTCGAGGTCACGCCGTCGCGCGTGCGGATCCGCAAGGTGCTGCTCTCGGCGAACGAGCGGACGAAGGCGGGGCGGGTCGCGCGCTCGCGCGGCTGACGCCGCGCGAGCGCGCCCTCCCTACTCCGCGACGTCGATGCGCTCGATCGTGACGGGCCTGCGCGGTGCGTCCCCGGCGCCGGTCTCCACGCGGGAGATCGCCTCGACGACCTCGTAGCCCTCGGTCACCTGGCCGAAGATCGTGTGCTTGCCGTTCAGCCACGGCGTCTCGGCGACCGTCACGAAGAACTGGCAGCCGTTCGTCCCCGGGCCGGCGTTCGCCATCGCGAGCCGACCGACCTGGTTGAACGTCGGGCTACCCGGCCCGACCTCGTCGCCGAAGACGTAGCCGGGTCCGCCGGTGCCGGTCCCGGTCGGGTCGCCGCCCTGGATCATGAAGTCGGGGATCACGCGGTGGAAGCCGGTGCCCGCGTAGAGGGGCTCGGTCTTCCGCAGCCCGTCGCGGGGGTCGGTCCACTCCTTCGCGCCAGTCGCGAGGCCGACGAAGTTCGCGACGGTCTCGGGGGCGTGCTCGGGCATGAGGGTCACGGTGAACGAACCCATCGAGGTCACGAACGTCGCTGTCGCCACGGGGGCTCCTCTCGTCGGTGCTGCGTCGAAGGTGCGGTCGATGCTGCGGTCGGTGGTGCGTCGGTCGCGCGATGCTACCCGAACGCGATGGCGGCGAGCCGCTCGACCTGCGCGGGATCGGCGGCGGTCGGGGAGAACACGAGCTCCTCGACACCGAGCGCCGCGTAGCCGTCGATCGCCGCGCGGACCGCGTCGGGCGTCCGCAGCGCGCTCTCGACGACGGCCTCGAGGTGGGGACCGATGAACGCGTAGTACGCGCGGAGGTTCGTCCGCGACTCCTCGACGAGGTCGTCCCCGAGCGAGAAGTCCACGCGCGCGACGAACCGCGGGTCGCCCGCGCCGCCCGCCCGCTCCCATTCCTCGCGGAAGACCTCGATACCCCTTGCGACGAGATCGAGCCCGCCGCCGCCGATCGTCCACGCGGCGTTCCAGCGCGCCGCGCGCGGGGCGGCGAAGCGCGGCTGGCCCCCGACGAGGATCGGGA
This sequence comes from Actinomycetota bacterium, assembly GCA_046082745.1. GTDB lineage: Bacteria > Actinomycetota > UBA4738 > UBA4738 > HRBIN12 > JBJTIF01. The sequence continues at coordinate 3,739 of JBJTYK010000099.1, forward strand.
TGTCCACGGGGCGCGGGACGAGCGCGACCGGGTCGGGTCCCACCGGGGCGACGAGCGGGTCGCACCGCCAGGCGGCGTGGAGCGTCTCGAGCAGGTCGTCGAAGCGCTTCCCCCGGTCCGAGAACGCCTTCCCGGTGACCTCGAAGTCGTCCGCCCGCGCGCCGATCCCGAGCCCGAGACGCAGGCGACCGCGCGAGAGGAGCGTGAGGCTCGCCGTCTGTCGGGCGAGGACGAGCGGTTCGTAGGCCGGTCCGAGCAGGACGTTCGAGAGCAGGCCGATCCGCTCCGTCGCCCCGGCGACCGCGGCGAGGGTCGCGAGGGAGTCGTAGGTGGGGAAGTTCAGGCGATCGATCGTCGCGAGCGACGCGAACCCCGCCGCCTCGGCCCGCCGCGCCCAGTCGAGGAGATCCCCGCCCGCGACCCCCGGCAGCGCGTTCGGCAGCCCGATCCCGAAGCGCATGCGCCCATCGTAGTCCGTGCGGGTACCATCGACGCATGGCGGAGGTCGTCGTCGCGGGGGGCAGCGGGTTCATCGGCTCGGCCGTCGTGCGCCGACTCGTCGCGCGCGGCGACCGGGTCCGCGTGATGACCGCGCATCCGGGCCGGTCCGCGGACCGCATCCGCGCCGCGGGCGCCGAGCCCGTCGAGGGCGACCTCCTGCGCGCCGAGACGCTCCGTCCGGCGCTCGAGGGCGCCGAGGTCGTCGTCCAGTCGCTCTCCTTCCCGTCGTTCCCCGTCGAGAAGCCGAGCCGGAAGTGGACCTTCACCGAGTTCGAGCACCACGGGACCGAGCGCCTCGTGACGGCCGCGAAGGAGGCCGGCGCGCGGCGCTACGTCTACGTCTCCGGCGTCGGCGTCGCGCCCGACGCGCGCTTCGTCTGGCACCGCGCGAAGTGGGCGGGGGAGCGCGCGATCCTCGCGTCGGGGGTCCCGGCGACGATCATCCGGCCGTCGTGGGCGTTCGGCGAGCACGACGCCGCGCTGAACCGGTTCGTGACGCTCGTGAAGCGCTTCCAGTTCGTCCCGCAGATCGGGAACGGGCGGCAGCGCATCAATCCCGTGTGGGTCGAGGACATCGCCGCGGTCGCCGAACGTGCGGCCGCGCCCGACGCGCCGAGCGGCGTGTTCGAGATCGGCGGGCCCGAGGTCCTCACGATGCACGAGATCCTCCGGCGGATGCTCGAGGTCATGGGTCGTCGCCGTCCGATCGTGCCGATCCCGGCGGTGCTCCCCAAGGCCGCGGGGGCGGTGCTCCGCTACCTGCCGATGCCCCCGCTCTCGCCGAGCGCGGTCGACTTCCTCCTCTGCGACGCGGTCGCCGACACGACCGACCTCCTCGCGCGCTTCCCGATGCGGCTCACGCCGCTCCGCGAGGGGCTCGCGACGTACCTCGCCCCCCGCTAGCCCGCCGTCGCGTCGAGCTGCGCCGCGAGGTCCTCGGGCGTCGTCACCGGGAGGCGGCAGGCGAATCGCTCGCACACGAACGCGGTCGGTTCGGTCACCCCGGAGCGATCCGCGAGGAGGGCGAGCTCGCCCGCGAGCGCGTCGGCGTCGGTCGGTGCGGCGAGGGCCGTCACGGCGAAGGGCAGGAAGCGTCGGCCGAGGACCTCGTCGACGAGCGCGCGCGTGCGCGGGTCGTCGGGGTCGCCGACGATCGCGACCTCGCGCGGCGCGGCGTGGAGGCGCGCGAGCGCGCCGAGCGCCGCGCCGAACCCGGTCGGGGCCGCTGCGGCGACGTCGCGCAGGAGCGCGAGCGCGCCGGTCGCGGCGCGCGCGAGGCGCACATCGCCGGTGAGCGCCGCGAGCCGCAGGAGCGCCTCCGCGGCGGCGGAGTTCCCGGAGGGGAGCGCGTTGTCCTGGAGGTCCTTCGGGCGCACGACGAGCGGTTCCGCGTCGGCGGCCGTCGCGAAGAACCCGCCGTGCTCGGGGTCCTCGAAGCGCGCGAGGAGGTCCTCCGCGAGCCCGCGGGCCGCGCGGACGTAGCGCGGCTCGCCGGTCGCGGCGAACAGCGAGAGGAGCCCGTCGGCGAGGAGCGCGTGGTCCTCCGCGACCGCCGCCGGCCCGAGGCGCCCCCCGCGCCACGACCGGTGCAGCCGTCCGCGGTCGTCGACGAGGTGGGCGAGGACGAAGTCCGCGGCCCTCGCCGAGGCCGCCACGAGCGAGGGGTCGCCGAGCGCCCACCCGGCCTCGGCGAGGGCCGCGATCGCGAGCCCGTTCCACCCGGCGAGCACCTTGTCGTCGGTCGCCGGGTGCGGTCGACCCTCCCGGAGCTCCCGCAGGACCGCGCGCGCGTCGTCGAGGTCGGCGTCGGGGTCCGCGAGCGTGAGGACGTTGCGCCCCTCCCAGTTCCCCGCGGGTGAGGCGCCGAACGCGCGTGCGGCCTCCGCGCCGACCGCGCCGACGATCTCGTCCCACGTCCACGCGAAGAACCGGCCCTCCTCGCCGTCGCTGTCGGCATCCTGCGATGCGAGGAAGCCACCCTCCGGATGCCGGAGGTCGTCGAGGAGGTAGCCGCAGACGTCCTGCGCGACGCGGCGGAACTCCGGGTCGCGCGTCACCTGCCACGCGGCCGCGTACACGCGGGCGAGCTGGGCGTTGTCGGGGAGCATCCGCTCGAAGTGCGGCACGAGCCAGCGCGCGTCGGTCGCGTAGCGGTGGAACCCGCCGCCGAGCTGGTCGCGGATGCCGCCGCGCGCCATCGCGCGGAGCGTCGGGACGAGGAGGTCGAGCGCGCCGTCCGCGCCGCGGGCGTGCATCCGCAGGAGGAAGGCGAGCGTCGTCGGCTGCGGGAACTTCGGCGCGCCGCCGAACCCGCCGTGCTCCCGGTCGAACGATCCCTCCAGTGCGCGCAGGGCCGCTTCGAGGACCTCGGGTCCCGCCACCGGTCCGCCGCCGGGGATCCGCGCCTCGCGACCGATCGCGCCGATCACCCGCGTCGCCTGCTCCTCGGCGTCGGCGCGCCGCTCGCGCCACACCTCGGCGATCGCCTCGAGGACCTGGGTGAACGACGGCATCCCGTGCCGCGGCGCGTCGGGGAAGTACGTCCCGGCGAAGAACGGTCGGCCGTCGGGGGTGAGGAACGCCGTGAGCGGCCAGCCCCCGTGGCCGGTCATCGCCTGGACGGCGTCCATGTAGATCGCGTCGACGTCGGGGCGTTCCTCGCGGTCCACCTTCACGCAGACGAAGTCGCGGTTCATCCGCGCGGCGACCTCGGGATCCTCGAAGGATTCGTGCGCCATGACGTGGCACCAGTGGCAGGCGGCGTAGCCGATCGACAGGAGGATCGGCCGGTCCTCCTCGCGGGCCCGCGCGAGGGCCTCCTCGCCCCAGGGGTACCAGTCGACGGGGTTGTCGGCGTGCTGGAGGAGGTAGGGGGATGCCTCGTGGGCGAGTCGGTTCGGGCTCACGCCCGCAGTCTCGCAGCCCGGCTCAGGACGCGGGCGGGAAGCTCCAGAACTCGGCGGCCGGCATGCCGAACTCGGCGCCGTCGACGGTGACGGCGAGACCGCTGCCGTCGGGGGCGACCGCGAACCAGCCCCAGGCGCTCGTGCCGAGGTCCGAGGCGACGCCGGTCGCGAGGTCGGTCACGACGAGCGTCACGTCGTTGCCGCTCACCCGCGCGTAGACGATGCCGGAGCCGTCGGGCAGGAACCCGACGAAGCCGATCGAGGACTCGTCGAGCGTCCGGATGTTCCCGTCGGGCGTCACGACCTGGAGCCCCGAGCCGCCGGCGAAGGCCATCGTCTCGCCGTCCGGGGCGACGACGATGCGCGTCGCGCCCTCGGCGGCGAACGCGTGGCCGCCGTAGAGGATCGCGTCGTCGACGATCTGCGCGAGGCCGTTCGTGCCGAACGCGGCCGCGGCGATGAGCCCGGGCTGGGCCTCCGTGCGCTGCGTCCACACGCCGGTCGCGACGTCGTAGGCCCAGAGGTTCGAGGACGGGGTGCCGCCCTCGCCGACGGGCACGTACGGGCCGATCACCGCGAGGAGGGTCGAGCCGTCGGGGGTGAAGGAGAGGTCGAAGAGCGTCTCGAAGGACGGCGCGCCGTCGGGCGCGCCGAGGCCCCCGATCGGGACGAGGTCGGTCGGGACGCCGCCGTGGCCGACGATGCCGAGGAGGATGCGGCTCGTGAAGCTCTCGCAGGTCGAGGCGAGCGCGACGGGGTGGTCGACGCCCGGGACCGGCGGCAGCGCGATCCGCACGCCGTCGGAGACCGGGGTTCCGTCGGCCGCGAGGACCGGGCTCGCGTCGCCGCTCGCCCCGATCGACAGGAGCCCCTGGAGCGGCATCCCCTCGCAGCCCGTCTCGTCGCCGGGGAGATCGCCCGTGACGAGGACGGTCGTGGAGCCGTCGGAAGCCGGGAGGACCGCCTGGACCGCGCCGTCGCCGAGCGGCGTGCGCGAGGCGATCGCGGTCGGGTCGTAGGCGGGTGCGGGCGCGACGCTCGTCGTGGGGGAGGGCGGCGCGGGCGTCGGCGAGGGGGCGCCGGGCTCCGCCGAGCGACCGCAGGACGCCGCGAGGACCGCGAGGACGAGGAGTGCGGGGAAGCGGCGTCGCATCGATCCCCACCCTAGCAGCGCGTTGCGAACCCGTTGGTAGGCTCCGCGCGTGTCGCGCCGCGGTCTCCTCCTCTTCATCGCCCTGGGGCTCATCTGGGGACTGCCGTACCTGCTCATCAAGGTCGCGGTCGACCACGTCTCGCCGCCCGTCCTCGTCTTCTGCCGCGTCGCGATGGGCGCGGCGATCCTCCTGCCGATCGCGTTCCGGCGGGGCGCGATCGCGCCGCTGCGGCCCGTCCTGCGGTGGGTGCTCGCGTTCGCGGTCGTCGAGATCAGCGTGCCGTGGGTGCTGCTCACCTTCGCGGAGACGCGCGTGTCGAGCGCGTTCGCCGCGCTCATGATCTCGGCGACGCCGCTCGTCGGCGCGGTCTTCGCGCAGGCGTTCCGGCTGGATGACCGGCTCCACGGCACGCGGCTCCTCGGCCTCGCGCTCGGGGTCGCCGGCGTCGCGGCGCTCGTCGGGCTCGACGTCGAGGTCGGCGGCGTCGCCGCGGTGGCGGCGCTCGTCGTCACGTCGGCGGGGTACGCGCTCGGGCCGATGATCGTCACGACGAAGCTCCAGGGCGTGCCGAGCGTCGGCGTGATCGCGGTGAGCTTCCTCGCGAACGCCGTCGGCTACGCCCCGTTCGCGGTGGCGGGGTGGCCGCGCGCGACGGTCCCGACCGACGCGTGGCTCGCGATCGCCGTCCTCGGCGTCCTGTGCACCGCGGTCGCGTTCCTCGTGTTCTTCGCGCTCATCGCGGAGGTCGGGCCGACGCGCACGACGGTCATCACGTACGTGAACCCCGCCGTCGCGGTCCTCCTCGGGATCGTCGTGCTCGGCGAGCGGCTCACCGCCGGCATCGCGGTCGGCTTCCCGCTCGTGCTCCTCGGCTCCTTCCTCGCGACCCGTCGCGCGCCCGCGATGGAGGACGAACCCGTCCCCGCCTAGGCACGCTGCTAGGCTTCCCGCCCCATGCGGGTCGCCTACCAGGGAGAGCCGGGCGCGTTCAGCGAACGGGCGGTTCGCCGCCTGTTCCCGACCGCGGATCCGATGCCGTGCGAGACCGTTCGCATCGTGTTCTCGCGCGTCACGAGCGGGGAGGCCGATTTCGGCGTCGTCCCGATCGAGAACTCGCAGGCCGGCACCGTGAACGAGACCTACGACCTCCTGTCGGGCAGCGACCTCGTCCGGATCGTCGGCGAGGCGGTCGTGCGGGTCGACCACGCGCTCGTCGCGCCGCCCGGCGCACGGCTCGAGGGGATCACGCGCGCGTCCTCCCACTGGCAGGCGCTCGCGCAGACCGAGGAGTTCCTCGCGCGCCACCACATCGAGCCGGTCCCCGCGCACGACACCGCCGGCGCGGCGCGCCTCGTCGCCGAGCGCGGCGACCCGACCGAGGCGGCCGTCGCGTCCGTCGAGGCGGCGCGGAACCTCGGGCTCACCGTCCTCGCGGAACGGATCCAGACGTACCCGGAGAACTACACGCGCTTCGTCGCGATCGGCACCCGCGACGCCGACCTCGGTCCCGCCGGGAAGACCTCGCTCGTCCTCGCGGTGCGCGACGAGCCGGGCTCGCTCCTCGCCTGCCTCCGGGGGTTCGCCGAGCACGGGGTGAACCTCGTGAAGCTCGAGTCGCGACCGCGGCGCGGCGCGCCGTTCGAGTACCTGTTCCACGTGGACCTCCTCGGGACGCCCGACGACCCCGAGGTCGCGGCGGCGATCGAGACCGCCCGCGCGCACACGTCGATGCTCCGCGTCCTCGGCAGCTACCCCGCCGGGACGATCGAGTAGCGGGACCGGCGGCCATGTACCGGCCGACGATGTACCGGAAGCCGCGCCCGTCGTGGGGCTTCCGCGCGATCGTCCTCCTCGTCGTCCTCGCGATGGGCTCGCTCGCGTCGCGCGTCCTCCTTGGCCGGTGGAACCCGCTGCCGCGGATCGGGGGGAGGGGGGGGGGGGGGGGGGGGGGGGGGGGGGGGGGGGGGGAGGG
>JBJTYK010000100.1:0-28069 GCA_046082745.1 Actinomycetota bacterium
TGCTCGGCGATCACGAGGCCGGGGAAGGCGCGCGCGTACGTGAGCGCGTTCCGCAGGACCCGCGCCGACGGGACGACGCGCCCGTCGTCGGAGAGCACGCGGACGCCCGCGTCGTAGAGCTCGCCGATCTCCGCCATCTCCTCGCCCCCGAGGCCGCGCGTGACCGCGCCGACCGGGAACACGTCGCAGAGGCCGACCGCGGCCGCGCGCGCGCGGACCTCGTGGACGACGGGTGCGGCGTCGGTGACGGGGTCGGTGTTCGCCATCGGTGCGACGGCGGTGTACCCGCCGAGCGCCGCGGCGCGCGTCCCGGATGCGATCGTCTCCTTGTGCTCGGCGCCCGGCTCGCGCAGGTGCGTGTGGAGGTCCACGAGACCGGGCGCGAGGACGAGCCCGCCGCCGTCGATCGCCGTCCCGGCGGCCGAGGTCGCGTCGGGGCCGACGGCGACGACGCGGCCGTCCGCGATCGCGACGTCCGCGACCCCGTCGCGGCCCCCCGCCGGATCGACCACCCGCGCGCCGCGGATCACGAAGGCCTCAGGCATCGTCGCCCCCCTCCCCCGTCCCGCCGAGCAGGAGGTACAAGAGCGACATCCGCACCGCGATGCCGTTCGTGACCTGCTCCTCGATGACGGCGCTCGGCAGGTCCGCGACGTCGGAGTCGATCTCGACCCCGCGGTTCATCGGGCCGGGGTGCATCACGAGCGCGGTGTCGCGGAGCCTCGCCGCGCGCTCGCGGGTGAGGCCGAAGAGCCGCGAGTACTCGCGGACGCTCGGGAAGTACTGCTGGCGCTGGCGCTCGCGCTGGACGCGGAGCATGTAGCAGACGTCGAGCTCGGGCAGCACGTCGTCGATCGCGTACGACACGTCGACGCCCCACGCGGGCGCGTCGGGCGGGATGAGCGTCGGCGGGCCCACGAGGGTCGCCCGCGCGCCCATCTTCGAGAGCGCGAGCGAGAGCGAACGCGCGACGCGCGAGTGGAGGACATCGCCCACGATCGCGACCCGGAGGCCCTCGATCCGACCGAGGCGCTCGCGCATCGTGTAGAGGTCGAGGAGCGCCTGCGTCGGGTGCTCGTGGGTGCCGTCGCCGGCGTTCAGGACGCTCCCGCGGATCCACGAGGTGAGCGCGAGCGGGGCCCCGCTCGAGAAGTGGCGGATCACGACGGCGTCCGCGCCCATCGCCTGGAGCGTGAGGGCGGTGTCCTTCAGGCTCTCGCCCTTCGAGACCGAGGACCCGCTCGTCGAGAAGTTGATGACGTCGGCCGACAGCCGCTTCGCGGCGAGCTCGAAGGAGATCCGCGTGCGCGTCGAGTTCTCGTAGAAGAGGTTCACGACCGTCCGTCCGCGGAGGGCCGGGACCTTCTTGATGACCCGGGTGCCGACCTCGCGGAACGACTCCGCGGTGTCGAGGACCCGAAGGATGTCCTCGGGGTCGAGGTCGTGGATCGAGAGCAGGTGCTTGTTCACGCGCCGCCCTCCACGAGGACGACGTCCTCGCCGTCCTCCTCGGCGACCCGCACGATGACACGCTGCTCGAGGCTCGTCGGGAGGTTCCTGCCGACGAAGTCCGCGCGGATCGGGAGTTCCCGGTGGCCGCGGTCGACGAGAACGGCGAGCTGCACCCGGCGGGGCCGGCCGAAGTCGACGAGCGCGTCGAGCGCCGCCCGGACGGTGCGCCCGCTGAACAGGACGTCGTCGACGAGGACGACGGTGCGGTCGGTCACGTCGAAGTCGATCCGGGTCTCGTGGACCTCGGGGGCCTCCTTCCGCAGGCCGATGTCGTCGCGGTAGAAGGTGATGTCGAGGGTGCCGACGGGTACGGCAGCGCCGTCGAAACCGGCGATCTCGGCGGCGAGGCGGCGGGCGAGGTGGTCGCCGCGGTCGGCGATGCCCACGAGGACGACGTCGCGGGCTCCCTCGTTTCGCTCCACGATCTCGTGGGCGATCCGGGCGACGGAGCGCCGGATCTCGTCGGCATCGAGGACGGCCGTCACCGGCCCTCCCCCATCTGGGGGTCGCGCATCCAGTTCTCCCTTCCCGGCCTCACCGGACCGGACTTAAAGGGGGGAAGTGCGGTCGGAGGATACCGCCGGGGCGCTCGCCGCTCAACCCCGGTCGCCCGTGCCGGCACCGCCTACACTGTCTCCGTCCGACGGAAAGGTGGAACGCATGGGTCTTCCCGAGTGGGGAATCGTCCTCGTGGTCGCGGTCCTGCTCTTCGGCGCGAAGAAGCTGCCGGAGCTCGCGCGGTCGCTCGGCCGCTCGACGAGCGAGTTCAAGCAGGGCGTGCGCGAGGGGTCCGAGACGGCCACCACGCCGCCCGCCGCCGCGCCGACCGAGGGGTCCGGCGAGGCGCCGAAGCAGTCCTGACCTAGGTCCCGCCCGCCCCGCGGGCGATCCGACCGAGGACGCCGTGCACGAAGCGCGCGGAGTCCTCGGTCGACAGGGCCTTCGCCGCCTCGACCGCCTCGTCGATCGCGACGGCGTCCGGGACGTCGTCCCGGTGCAGCAGTTCCAGGCAGGCGAGCCGAAGGATCGCCCGGTCGACGGCGGCCATGCGGTCGACGCTCCACCGCTCCGCGGCCTCGCCGAGCGTCGCGTCGATCTCCGCGAGGTGGGCGGCCACGCCCTCGACGAGCTCCGCGGCGAACGGCGCGACGTCCTCGCCGGCCTCCCGTCGTGCGGCGAGCGCGCCGAGCGCGCCCTCCCCCGTGATGTCGCCCTGGTAGAGGAGCTCGACGGCCTGGCGCCGCGCGGCGTGGCGCGCGGTCACGGTCGCTACTTCACCCGCTCGATGTAGTTCCCGGAACGGGTGTCCACCTTCACGCGCTCGCCCGACTCGACGAAGAGCGGCACCTGGATCTCGAGGCCGGTCTCGACGACGGCGGACTTCATCGTGTTCGTCTTCGTGTCGCCCTTCACCGCCGGCTGCGTCTCCGTGATCGTCATGACGACGGACGCCGGGAGCTCGATGCCGATCGGGTTGCCCTCGTGGAGGGTCACCTGGGCCGTCGAGCCCTCGCCGAGGTAGCCCCAGAGGTCGCCGACGAGCGCGGCGGGGACGCCGACCTGGTCGTAGGTCTGGAGGTCCATGAACAGGAACGCCTCGCCGTCGCGGTAGAGGTACTGCATGTCCTTGCGCTCGACGATCGCGAGGCCGACCTTCACGCCGGCGTTGAACGTGCGTTCGACGACGCCCCCGGTCTTCAGGTTCCGGAGCTTCGTGCGGACGAAGGCACCACCCTTGCCCGGCTTCACGTGCTGGAACTCGACGACCTGGAAGAGGGCACCGTCGAGCTCGAGCGTCATCCCGTTCTTGAGGTCGTTCGTCGACACGCTCACGGCAGCAGGAACTCCTTGCTCGATCGCGGGATCTCGCGACCGCCGTCGGCGGTCACCTCGACCATGTCCTCGATGCGGATCCCTCCGAGGCCCGGAATGTACACGCCCGGCTCGATCGTGACGACCGTCCCCGCGAGGAGCACCTCGTCGCGCGCGGGTCGCAGGAACGGGTCCTCGTGGATGTCGAGGCCGACCCCGTGGCCGAGCCCGTGCGGGAAGCGTTCCCCGAGTCCCGCGTCCTCGATGACCGAACGGGACGCCCGGTCGACGTCGCCGAGGGTCGCCCCGGGACGCACCGCCGCGATGCCCGCGGCCTGCGACGCCGCGACGAGGTCGCGGATCTCCCGCAGGCGGGGGTCCGGCTCCCCGAACGCCACCGTCCGCGTCATGTCGGCGTGGTAGCCGTCGACGAGGGCCCCGAAGTCGGTCTTCACGACGTCGCCCCGGCGCAGGGTGCGGTCGGATGGCGCGTGGTGCGGCTCGGCGGCCTGCTCGCCGAACGCCGCGATGACGTCGAACGCGAGGCCGTCGGCACCCGCGTCGCGCATCGCCCGCTCGAGCGCCCACGCGAGGTCGCGCTCGGTCATCCCCTCGACGAGGCCGCCCCCGAGGACGACCGCCTCGAAGGCGACGTCGGTCGCCTCCTGCGCCACGCGGATGCGGTCGATCTCCGCGGGCTCCTTCACCCGCCGGAGGGCCTCGACGACCCCATCCGTGGGCACGAGCTCGATCCCCGCGTCCTCCGCGCCGCGGCCGAGCCGGACCCAGCCGTCGTAGGTGAGGTGCGCGGACTCGAAGCCGAGGCGGCGCACGCCCGCGGTGGGCGCACCGAACACCGGCGGCTCGCCCGACCGGTAGATCGCCCGCGGCAGGTCCGGCGCCTCGCGCGCGGCCTGTTCCTCGTAGCGGCCGTCGGTGAGCAGATGCCCGCCGTCACGACGCGCGACGAGCCTCGCGTTCGATCCCGTGAACCCCGACAGGTACCGCGCGTTCGTGCCGCGCGTGACGTAGAGGGCGTCGAGATCGAGCGCCGCGAGCGCCTCGGAGAGGCGCCGACGCCTCAGCGGGTGATCCACGGCAGCGCCTCGAGCGCGAGGTGGTAGCTCCCGGCGCCAGCCCCGGCGATGACGGCGCGGGCGACGGGTGCGACCACGGAGGTCCGGCGGAAGCCCTCACGGGCGTGGATATTCGTCATGTGGACCTCGATGACGGGCAGACCGCAGTCCGCGATCGCATCGCGGAGCGCGTACGAGTAGTGCGAGAGCGCTCCCGGATTCACGACGATCGCGCCGAACCCTTCCGGGGCGGCGCCGCGGACCCAGCCGAGGAGCTCTCCCTCGTGGTCGGACTGCCGCCAGGCGGCCTCGTGGCCGAGACGCCCGGCGCGCTCGGCGACCTCGCCCATGATCTCCGCGAGCGTCTGCGACCCGTAGCGCTCGGGGTCGCGGGCGCCGAGCGCGCCGAGGTTCGGCCCGAAGAGGAAGAGGACCTTCACGCCGTCACCCCCGCCGACGCGAGCGCGGCGCGGATGGCCTCCTCGCCGACCCCCTCGACGACGCGGGGACGGCCGAGACCCTCGAGGAGCACGAAGCGCACGCCGCCCGCGTACTTCTTGTCCATGCGGAGCGCCGCGAGGATCTCGTCCGTCGCGGGGTACGGGCCGCGCGGCTCGAGGCCGAGGGCGGCGAGCAGGCGGTCGTGGCGCGCGACGAGGTCCTGGTCCCCGATGCCGAGGCCCACCGCGAGACGGGCGGCGAAGCGCATCCCCACCGCGACGGCCTCGCCGTGCGTGCGACCGTCGAACCCACCGAGGCGCTCCAGCGCGTGGCCGAGCGTGTGGCCGTAGTTCAGGAACAGCCGCGCCCCGCGGTCGCGCTCGTCGAGCGACACGATCGTCGCCTTCGCACGCACGCAGCGTTCGACGATCCGCTCGAGGACCTCGACGTCGCGCGCGAGCACGCGTGGCAGCTCGGCCTCGAGGAGCGCGAGGAGGTCGCCGTCGAGCGCGAGCGCGACCTTCGCGGCCTCGGCGAGCCCGTCGCGATACGCGGCCTCCGGGAGCGTCGCGAGCGTCTCCACGTCGGCGAGCACCGCGATCGGCTGGTGGAAGGCCCCGACGAGGTTCTTGCCCTCCGGGAGGTTCACCGCGGTCTTGCCGCCGACCGAGGCATCGACCTGGGCGGTGAGCGTCGTCGGGACCTGGACGAACGGGACGCCGCGCATGTACGTCGCCGCGACGAATCCGGCGAGGTCGCCGACCGCGCCCCCGCCGAGCGCGACGACGGGGTCGTCGCGGTGCGCCTCGCCCGCCGCGAGCTCGCGCAGGAGCCGCTCCGCCTCCGCGAGCGTCTTCGCCCGCTCGCCGGACGGGACCTCGAGGCGGACGACCCCGAGACCGCGGCGGGCGAGCGCCGCGGCGAGCGGCGCGAGCCCGACCTCGGCGGCCGCGGCGTCGGCGACGACGAACGCCTTCTCGGCGCCGACGACCACCCGGTACGTGCGCGCGGGCGTCGCGACGGTCACCTCGACCATCGCAGCAGTTCCCCCTGGACCCGTTCCGCGACCTCGGCCACGGAACCGGTCCCGTCGATCACGTGCGCGGCGAACTCGCAGTAGAGGGGCTCGCGCTCGGCGAACAGGCGCGCCATCGCCCCGGCGTCGCGGATCAGGGGACGGTCCTCCCCCGGCGCGACGCGCGACTCGAGGACCTCGAGCGGGACCGAGAGGAAGACGACCTCGCCGGTCGCCCGCAACGTGACCCGGTTCGCGGGCTCGAGCACCACCCCGCCGCCGCACGAGACGACGGAGGGGTCGCGGGTCGCGGCGTCGACGAGCGCGGCCGCTTCGAGTTCGCGGAAGCGCGCCTCGCCGTCCTCGGCGAAGATGCGCGGGACCGGTCGGCCCGCGGCGCGTTCGATCTCCGCGTCGAGTTCGACGAAGGGGACGCCGAGGCGTCGCGCGAGTTCCGGGCCGACGCTCGACTTGCCGGAGCCGGGCATCCCGACGAGGTAGACGATCACGCGAGCCCCGCGAGGTAGCCCTCGAGGTTCCGCCGGGTCTCCGGCAGCGAATCGCCCCCGAACTTCTCGAGCACGGCGTCGGCGAGGACGAAGGCGACGACCGCCTCACCGATCACCCCGCCCGCGGGGACCGCGCAGACGTCGGTGCGCTGGGTGATCGCGACGTCGGGCTCGCCGGATCGCAGGTCGACCGTCGCGAGCGGACGCGGGACGGTCGAGAACGGCTTCATCGCCGCGCGGACGCGGATCGGCTGTCCGGTGCTCATCCCGCCCTCGATGCCGCCCGCGCGCGCGGTGGCGCGCTCCGGTCCGGCGTCCCCGGGGAGGATCTCGTCGTGCGCGCGGGAGCCGGGACGCGCGGCGGACGCGAACCCGTCGCCGACCTCGACGCCCTTCACCGACGGGATCGCCATGAGCGCCTGCGCGAGCCGACCGTCGAGCCGGCGGTCGGCCGTCACGTAGGAGCCGAGTCCAGGCGGCGCACCCGTCGCGACGACCTCGAAGACGCCGCCGACGGTGTCGCCGTCCTTGCGCAGCCGGTCGATCTCCGCGACCATCGCGGCGGCGGCCTCGGCGTCGAGGCAGCGCACCGGCGAGGCGTCGATCGCCTCGAGATCGGCCGGTCCGGGCACCCGCTCCTCCGCGCTCGCGACGGCGCCGATCCGCACGACGTGCGAGACGACGCCGATCCCGAGCTCGGCGAGGAACGCCTTGCAGAGCGCGCCGAGCGCGACCCGCGCGGCCGTCTCACGGGCGCTCGCGCGTTCGAGGACGTTGCGGACGTCGTCGAAGCCGTACTTCTGCACGCCGACGAGGTCGGCGTGGCCGGGGCGAGGGCGGGTGAGCTTCGCGTCCGGATCGATCTCGCCCTCGACGCCCATGAGGTCGCGGTACTTCGTCTCCCACTCCGCGTTCGCGATCGTGATCGCGATCGGGCTGCCGAGCGTCGCCCCGTGGCGCACGCCGGCGAGGATCTCGAGCGTGTCGGCCTCGAGCTTCTGGCGGCCGCTGCGGCCGTGGCCCGCCCGACGTCGCGCGAGTTCGGCCGCGACCTCCTTCGGGGTGACCGGGACGCCCGCGGGCAGCCCCTCGAGCACGCCGACGAGGGCCTTGCCGTGCGATTCGCCCGCGGTCGTGAGGCGCAGCATGCGCCCCATGATAGGGGGGCGGCCCTCAGGCCGGACGTTCCGCGAGCGCGGCGACGGCCGCCGCGGACATCACGTCGATCTCCGGCGGCTGTCCCGTCCAGAGCTCGAACGCGAGCGCCGCCTGGTGCAGGAGCAGGCCGAGGCCCCCGGCCGTCGCGGCCCCCGCCTCGCGCGCCGCCGCGACGAGCGGGGTCACGGCCGGGCGGTAGAGGAGGTCGACGACGAGCGTGCCCGGCCCGAGGGACGGGATCGGGAGGGCGTCGCCCGCCCCGCCGACCGGTGTCGCGTTCACGACGAGGTCCGGGCGTTCGCCGGCGATCCCGTCGAGGTCGACGAGCCGCGCGCGGCCGGCGAGCGCGGCGACGAGCGCCTCGAGGTCGCCGGCACGGCCGCGGTCGCGCACCGCGACCGCCACCTCGTCCGCACCGGCGCGCACGAGCGCGAGCGCGCAGGCCCGCGCCGCGCCGCCCGCGCCGTAGAGGAGCGCCGACGCCCCCGCGGGGTCGAACGCGAGATCGTCGCGGAGGAAGCGGTCGAACCCCGGCGCGTCGGTGTTGTGGCCGACGAGGCCCTCCGGGCCGACGACCACGGTGTTCACCGCGCGGAGGAGTTCGGCGTCCTCCGTGCAGGAGTCCATCCGGGACGCCGCCTCCGTCTTGTGCGGCATCGTCACGTTCGCGCCCGCGAAGCCGAGCGCGGCGAGTCCCGCGAGCGCCTCCGGGAGCGCGTGCGGCGCGACCGGGAGCGGAACGTAGACCCAGTCGAGGCCCGCGGCGCGGAAGGCGGCGTTGTGGATCGTCGGCGAGAGGCTCGCGTCGACCGGCCACCCGATCACGCCGACGGTCGACGTCGCCTTCCCCGGGGCGTCGCGGGGATCGCGCGTCGCGCTCATCCGAGACACCGCGCCTTGTCTGCCGTGAACGCCGCGAACGAGTCGCTGAACGCGTGGCTGCCGTCCGCGCCGCAGAGCACGTAGTAGAGGTAGTCCACGTCGGCGGGCTCGAGCGCCGCCCGGAGGGATTCGAGGCCCGGGCTCGCGATCGGCGTCGGGGGGAGGCCCGCGGAGCGACGCGTGTTGTACGGGCTGTCGATCTCGAAGTCCGAGGCGACGAGACCGTTCGACGGATCGGGGTCGACGTACTGGAGGGTCGCGTCGATGCCGAGCGTCATGCCGATCGCGAGGCGGTTGTAGATGACGGCCGCGATGAGCGCGCGGTCCCCGTCGGCCCGCGCCTCCTCCTCGATCATCGAGGCGATGACGACCACCCCGTACGGCGTCACCCCGAGGTCCTCGGCGTTCGCCCACGGCAGCGTCGCCGCCTGCGTCGCGAACTCTTCGAGGAGCCGCTGGATCACGTCCTCGGCGCCGGTGCCGTCGGCGCGGAAGTCGTAGGTGTTCGGGAACAGGAAGCCCTCGGGACTCGACGCCGAGGCCGGCAGGTACGGCGGGAGCGACCAATCGGTCCGTTCGAGCGCGCGGAGGAAGCGTCGCGCGGGGATGCCGAGATCCTCCTCGACCCGCTCGGCGATCTGCGTGAGCCGGTAGCCCTCCGGGATCGTGAGGCGCGTCGTCGGCACCTCCGGCGGAGGCGACGACAGGATGCGGAACACCTCGTCCGGCGGCATGTTCGTCGTGAGGTCGTAGGTCCCGGCACGCAGCTCCGACGACAGCCCGCTGCGTCGGAGGTCCCACCGGGCGACGTTCGCGCACGGGACGACGCCGAGGTCGTGGAGGCCGTCGACGACGGTCCCGCCGGTCGCGCCCGGCTCGACCGTGAAGCGGACCGGGGTCCGCTCCCCCTCGGGCTCGCGGCACCCGTCGAGGTAGCGGGCGCCCGCGACCCCCGCGGCGGCGACGAGCGCGATCGCGGCGAGGAGGACGACCGCCGCGCGCGGCACGCCGCGACGCCGGTGCCGTCCGCCGGAGGGGCCATCCACGCCGGGGAGCATAGAGGCGCTCATCCCCCGCGCCGCCGGTCGAGGAACGCCTGGAGGATCACCGTCGCGGCGCTCCGATCGACGGCCTCGCGCACCTCGCGGCCGGAGCGGCCCGACTCCCGGAGCGCGCGTTCGGCCTCCCGCGTCGACAGGCGTTCGTCCTCGAGGACGACCTCGACGCAGACCGCGGACCGCAGCGCCTCCGCGAAGCGCTCCGCGAGGTGCGCCCGTTCGCCGGCCTCGCCGGACAGGAGGAGGGGATGGCCGACCACGACGAGCGTGATGCCGTGCTCCTCGACGAGGGACCGGATCGCGCGGAGGTCCCCCGGCGCACCGGTTCGCACCGTCCCGAGCGGCACCGCGAGCCGGCGCTCCGGATCCGAGATCGCGACGCCGATCCTCGCGTCGCCGAGGTCCAGGCCGAGCGCGCGCCCCGCTTCAGGCACGGCCGGCGAGGAGCTCCTCGAGGCGACCCGCGATCGTGCCGAGCGCGGCGGGCAGCGCCCCCGCGTCGCGACCACCGGCCATCCCGAGGATCGGCTTGCCGCCCGCGCCGCCGCCGATCGCGCGCGCCGCACGCTCGAGGAGCGCGGGCGCCGTGACGCCCCGGGCGACGAGTTCGTGCGAGCAGGCCGCGACGAGGAGCGGACGCCCGCCCTCGGCGCTGCCGAGGACGACGGCCGCGCCGTTCGCGCCGCCAAGCCGACCGACGACGTCCTGCGCGAGTTCGCGCAGGTCCTCCGCGGAGGCGTCCTCGCGCGCGACGACGAGCGGCACGCCCGCGACGGGCGCGGCCGCGGCGACGATGGCCTCGGAACGTCCGCGGCGCGCCTCGCGACCGATCCGGCCGAGCTCGCTCTCGAGGCGCTTCACCCGGTCGACGAGCGCGCGGACGCGATCGGGCGCGGTGCGCGGGTCGCCGCCGCCGGCCGCCGCGACGAGGGCGTCGAGGAGCGCCCGCTCGTCGCGGAGCTCGCGCAGCGCGTCGGGGCCGACGAGGGCCTCGACGCGCCGCATGCCCGCGCCGATGCTCCCCTCCCCGAGGATGCGGATGAGCGTGACGCTCCCGGCCCGCGGGACGTGGGTGCCGCCACAGAGCTCGATCGAGAAGTCCCCGACCTCGACGACGCGGACGAACTCGCCGTACTTCTCGCCGAAGAGCGCGGTGGCCCCCTGGGCCTTCGCCTCGTCGAAGGTCGTCTCGTAGATCGTGACGAGCCCGTTCTCCGCGAGCCGCTCGTTCGCGACCTCCTCGGCCTCGGCGAGGACGTCCGCGGGGACCGCCGAGTGGTGCGGGAAGTCGAAGCGCAGCCGGCCCGGCGTGATGAGCGAGCCCGCCTGTCGCGCGTGTTCGCCGAGGAGCCGCTTCAGCGTCCAGTGGACGACGTGGGTCGCGGTGTGGGCGCGCGCGGTGGCCACCCGGCGCACCTCGTCGACCTCCGCGCGGACCTCCTCCCCCGTCCGGACCTCGCCGGACTGCACGACCGCGGTGTGGACGCTCGCCCCGCCCGGACCGGGCTTCGTGTCGAGCACCCGGAGCAGCCCGCCGGGCGTGCGGACGTAGCCGGCGTCGCCGACCTGGCCACCCCCCTCGGCGTAGAACGGCGTGCGATCGAGGACGAGCCGCACCTCGGTGCCCTCTCCGGCGACCTCGAGCGGGCCGGCGTCGCCGAGGAGCGCGAGGAGCCGGGCATCCGCCGCGAGGTGCTCGTAGCCGACGAACTCCGTCGCGCCGACCGACGCGGCGACCGCGGCGACGTCCTCGTCCGCGCGGCCCTTCCGGGCGGCGCGCTGCGCGCGCTCGCGCTGCTCGGCCATCCGCTCCTCGAAGCCCGCGAGGTCGATCGCGAGACCCGCGTCCTCGACGAGCTCGCGCGTGAGCTCCTTCGGGAAGCCGAACGTGTCGTGGAGCTTGAAGACGACGTCGCCGGGCAGCGTCCCGCTCGCCCGCGCGACGGCGTCCTCGAACAGGACCATCCCCTGCCGCAGCGTCCCCCCGAAGCGCTCCTCCTCCGAGGCGGCGACCTGCAGGATGTACGCGCGGTTCTCCTCGAGCTCGGGGTACACCGAGCCGAACGAGCGGATCGTGCACTCGGCGAGCTCCTCCATGACCGGGCGCTCGACGCCGAGGCGGCGGGCGTGGCTCACCACGCGGCGGAGCATGCGGCGCAGCACGTACCCGCGCCCCTCGTTCGAAGGGAGCACCCCGTCGGCGATGAGGAACGTCGTCGCGCGGCCGTGGTCCGCGATCACCCGCAGCGACACGTCGGAACGCTCGCCGGCCCCCTGACGGGTCCCGGCGAGAGATTCGGCCACCTCGAACAGCGGGGCGAAGATGTCGGTCTCGAAGATCGTGGCCTTGTCCTGGAGCACCGTCGCGACGCGCTCGAGGCTCGAGCCGGTGTCGATGTTCTTCTCCGGGAGCTCGGCGCGGATCTGCTCGCGCTCGTCGACCTCGTCCTGCATGAAGACGTGGTTCCAGATCTCCATGTAGCGGTCCTCGTCGACCTCCGGACCCCCCTCGCGACCGTAGCGCGGACCGCGGTCGACGAAGATCTCCGAGCAGGGGCCGGCCGGGCCGGCCGCGTGCGTCCACCAGTAGTTGTCCGCACGGCCGCGGCGGACGATCCGCTCCGCGGGGATCCCGATGTCGCGCCAGACGTCGGCCGCCTCGTCGTCGGTCTCGAAGACCGTGACCCAGAGGCGGTCGGGGTCGATCCCGAAGACCTCGGTCACGAGCTCGAAGCCCCACGCGCAGGACTCGCGCTTGAAGTAGTCGCCGAAGGAGAAGTTCCCGAGCATCTCGAAGAACGTGAGGTGGCGGGCCGTGCGCCCGACGTTGTCGATGTCGTTCGTGCGGAAGCACTTCTGGACGCTCGCGGCGCGGTCGAAGGGGGCCGGCGCGTGGCCGAGGAAGTACGGGATGAACTGGTTCATCCCGGCGTTCGACAGGAGGAGCCCGGACTCCGGGGGCGGGATGAGGGAGGCCGACGGCACGCGCCGGTGGCCGCGCTCCTCGAAGAAGCGCAGGAACGCCTCGCGGATCTCCCAGCCGTCCACGGGGCAGAGTCTACCGGCGGGGTCCCGCCGGACCGACCGCGTCAGGGACGGGTGCGGTTCCTGCCCTTCGTGAGCGCCGCGCCGAGGGAGACGATCTTCGCGAGCGGCCCGGAGACCGCGTCCTCGACCTGCTTCGCGACCCGGCCCGCGGACTCGAGGACGCCGTCGACGCGGTCGAGCTCGCGGTTCGCGCGTTCGACCGAACCCTTCACCTCGCCGAGGAGCGGGACGGTCTCCTCCCGGACGCCGTCGATGAGCATCTTCACGCTCTCGAGCACCCGGAAGGTGTTCAGGAGGACGACGCAGAGGAAGAGCACGAGCAGTCCCCAGAACGCCGCGAGGACGATGAGGGCGATGTCGCCGCCGTCGAGATTGTCGAGCATGGGGCCTCCGATCGGGGAAGCGAGGCGGCGCAAGCATACCCGCTGCCTCCCGCTCGGCCGGGAGGCCGGGACCTACTCCCGCTCCTCTCCCTCCCCCGAGGGCTCGTAGTAGCGCGCGCCGCGGAACCGCTCGGGCCGGTACTCCTGCTCGACCCGGTGCCCGGGGTAGTCGTGCGGGTAGCGGTAGCCCTCGCCGTGGCCGAGCTGCCGCGCACCCGGCCCGTGCGCGTCGCGCAGGTGGAGCGGGACGGGGTCGGCGGAGGCGGCGTCCTGCTGCGCGCGCCCGAGGGCCACGACGACGCTGTTCGACTTCGGCGCACGCGCGAGGTACATCGCCGCCTCCGCGAGGTTCAGGCGCGCCTCGGGCAGGCCGACGTACTCGACCGCCTGGGCGGCGGCCGTCGCCACGAGCAGCGCGCGCGGATCGGCGAGGCTGATGTCCTCGGAGGCGTGGACGACCATCCGGCGGGCGATGAAGCGCGGATCCTCGCCGCCCTCGAGCATCCGGGCGAGCCAGAAGAGCGCCGCGTCCGGGTCGGAGCCGCGGATGCTCTTGATGAACGCCGAGACGACGTCGTAGTGCGCATCGCCCTGGCGGTCGTAGACGATCGCCTTGCGCTGGAGGGCGTCCTCCGCGATCGCGCGCGTGATCTCGCCGCCGGCGGGCGTGGCGAGCGCCGCGGCCTCGAGCCCGGTGAGCGCGATGCGGGCGTCGCCGCCGGCCGCCTCGGCGATGTGGTCGAGCGCCTCGTCGCTCGCGGCGACGCCGAGGCGGCCGAGCCCGCGGTCGCGGTCGGCGAGCGCGCGGGCGAGGAGGGTGCGCAGCTCCTGCGGTCCGAGCGGCTCGAGCCGCAGGAGGATGCACCGCGACAGGAGCGGCGTGTTCAGCGAGAAGAACGGGTTCTCCGTCGTCGCCCCGACGAGCGTCACGCGGCCGTCCTCGACCGCGGGGAGCAGTACGTCCTGCTGCGAGCGGCTCCAGCGGTGCACCTCGTCGACGAAGAGGACGGTGCGGAACATCCCGCCCGATCCCTCGATGATCCGCCGCGCGTCCGCGACCCCCGAGCTCACCGCCGAGAGCTCCCGGAGGTCCGCCCCGACGGCCTTCGCGAGGAGGTGCGCGAGGGTGGTCTTCCCGGTGCCGGCGGGTCCCCAGAGGATGACCGACGGGAGGTTCCCGCCCTCGACGATCCGCGTGAGCGCGTGATCGGGTCCGAGGAGGTGGGCCTGACCGACGAACTCCTCGAAGGTCCGCGGCCGCATCCGCGCGGCGAGCGGGGCCTCGGTCACGTGTGGCGGACGATCCGGGTGGGCCGGATGCGGTAGATCACCCGCGCCTGGCCCTCGACGCCGGACCAGGGCTTCCCCGTGTAGGCGCGGGAGAGCGCGTCGATGTGGGCATCGGCCTCCGGCCCCTCGATCGCGGCCTCGACGACGCCGTCGACGGAGATCGTCGCGTAGGGGTCGTCCTGCCGGTGGACCGACACCGCGACCCGCGGGTCGCGCGCGATGTTGCGGTCCTTCACGCGACCGCGCGCGCTGTTCACCCGGAGGTGGTCGCCGTCGGTGTCGAGCCAGACGACCGAGACCTGCGGCGTGCCGTCCTCGCGGATCGTCGCGAGGTGGGCGAAGTTCGGCGCGGCGAGGTCGACGCGGTCGGCGTCGGTGAGGCGTTCGGTCACGGCGCTCCCTCCTTCGGTTGGGCGACCACGCGGATCCCGAGGTCGCGGAGCTGGACGTCGTCGACCGCCGCGGGCGCACCGGTGAGGGGATCCGCGCCCGACTGCGCCTTCGGGAAGGCCGTGACGTCGCGGATCGCGTCCTTCCCCGCCATGAGCATGACGATCCGGTCGATCCCGAAGGCGACGCCGCCGTGGGGCGGGACGCCGTAGCGGAAGGCCGTGAGCAGGTGGCCGAACTGTTCGTCGATCTGCTCGGTGGACAGGCCGAGCACCTCGAAGACCGCCCGCTGGACCTCGGGCCGGTGGATCCGGATGCTCCCGCCCCCGAGCTCGAAGCCGTTCAGCACGAGGTCGTACGCGCGCGCCTTCGCCGTCGCCGGATCGAGGTCCGCGTCGTCCTCGGGCGCGGTGAACGGGTGGTGGACCGAGACCCACTTCCCCTCGTCCTCGCTCCACTCGAACAGCGGTGGCCGCACCTGCCAGCAGAACGCCCACGTGTCGGGCGGGACGAGGTCGAGGCGCTGCGCGAGGCGACGCCGGAGCCCGTCGAGCGCCACGTTCGCCCGGTCGACCGGGTCGGCCACGACGAGGATGAGGTCGCCGACGCCGGCGCCCGTCGCGTCGCGGAGCGTCGCGACCTCCTCGGACGACAGGTGCTTCTCGACGGGCGAACGGATACCCGCTTGCTCGACGGCGATCCACACGAGGCCCGAGGCCCCGCGACCCTTCGTCTCCTGGACGAGGTCGTCGAGCTCCTTGCGGGAGAGCGCTGCGCCCCCCGGCGCGGCGAGCGCCTTGATGACGCCGCCCGCCTCGAGCGCCCCCGCGAATGCGCGGAAGCCCGTGCCGCGGAACGCCGCGCTCACGTCGGCGAGCTCCATGCCGTACCGCAGGTCGGGCTTGTCCGAGCCGAACCGGGCGAGCATCTCGTCGTAGGTCATCCGCGGGAACGGGATCGCGACCTCCTGCCCCGTCGTCTCGCGGACGATCCGCGCCATGAGCGGCTCGATGAGCGCGAAGACGTCCTCCTCGTCGATGAACGACATCTCGATGTCGAGCTGCGTGAACTCGAGACCGCGATCGGCGCGGAGCGCCTCGTCCCGGAGGCAGCGCACGATCTGGTAGTACCGGTCCTGGCCCGCGACCATGAGGAGCTGCTTCAGCTGCTGCGGGGACTGCGGCAGCGCGTAGAAGGTCCCCGGCCACAGCCGCGACGGCACGAGGAAGTCGCGCGCCCCCTCGGGGGTGCTGCGGGTGAGGAGCGGCGTCTCGACCTCGAGGAAGTGCTCCGCCTCCATCGCCTCGCGGATGATCGCGTTGATCCGGGCCCGCATCGCGAGGACGCGCGTCATCTCCGGACGACGGAGGTCGAGGTAGCGGTAGCGCAGGCGCAGCAGCTCGTCGGCGTCGATCCGGTCCTCGATCGGGAACGGCGGCGTGTCCGCGACGGTGAGCACCTCGACCGAGGCGACCGCGACTTCCACCTCGCCGGTCGGCAGCGCCGGGTTCTCGGTCCCCGCCCTGCGCGCCCGGACGGTGCCGAGGACCCGCACCACGGACTCCGACCGCAGGTGCTGCGCCGCCGCGTGCGCGGCCGGCGCCTCCTCGGGGTGGAAGACGAGCTGGACGAGCCCCTCCCGGTCGCGCAGGTCGATGAAGGTCACGCCGCCGTGATCGCGGCTGCGCCAGACCCAGCCGCAGAGCGCGACCTCGGTGCCGGCGTCGCCCGCCCGGAGCTCGCCGCAGGCGTGCGAACGCATCGCGGTCCGCCGGCTCACGCGTCGCCCCCGACGCGGGCCGCGACGTCGCCGCGCGGCACGGACTCCTCGGACCCGTCGGCGAGCCGGTGGAGCGTAACGCTCCCCGACGCGACCTCGCGGTCCCCGAGGATCGCCGCGTAGGCCGAACCCGCGCGGTCGGCCATCCGGAACTGCGCCTTCACGGGACGGTCCTCGAACGACGACACGGCCGACACGCCCGCCGCGCGCAGGTCGCCGACGAGCGTGGCCGCGGCCGCGCGCGCGGCCTCCCCGATCGCGAAGAGGAAGACCCGCGGCGCGTGCGGCCGCGGCAACGCCACCCCCTCGGACTCCATCGCGATGAGCACCCGGTCGAGCCCCATCCCGAACCCGACGCCGGGGGTCGCGGGCCCGCCGAGGGCCTCCGCGAGCCCGTCGTAGCGCCCCCCGCCGCAGACCGTCGACTGCCCGGCTGGCAGCGACGGCGTCACGAACTCGAAGGCGGTGCGCGTGTAGTAGTCGAGCCCGCGCACGAGGCGCGGGTCCGGTTCCCACGCGACCCCCGCCGCCGCGAGGCCGTCGCGCACCCCGGCGAGGTGCTCGGCGCACGGCGCGCAGAGGTGGTCGGCGATGCTCGGGGCGGATCGCACGGCGGGGTGCTCGGCGTCGACCTTGCAGTCGAGGACGCGCATCGGGTTCGCCTCGAGCCGCGACCGGCAGTCGTCGTCGAGCTCCGCGGCGTGCGGGCGCAGGTGCGCGACGAGCGCCTCGCGGTACGCGGGGCGACACGTCGCGTCGCCGATCGAGTTCAGGCGCAGGGTCTGCCGCGCGAGTCCGCGGTCGCGCAGGTACGCGTCGGCCGTCGCGATGACCTCGACGTCGGCCTCGGGCGAGGGCGCCCCGAGGACTTCGACGCCGAACACGCGGAACTCCCGCAGCCGCCCGGCCTGCGGGCGCGCGTGGCGGAAGTTCGTGTGGACGTAGTAGCCGCGGAACGTCGGGCCGAGCTCGTGGGCTTCGCCGAGGAAGGCCCGCACGACCGCCGCCGTCGACTCCGGGCGCAGCGTCATCGAGCGCCCGCCCTGGTCCTCGAACGTGTACATCTCCTTCGTCACGACGTCGGACGTGTCGCCGGACGTGCGGGCGAAGAGCTCGGTGTGTTCGAAGGTCGGCGTCTCGACGTAGCGGAACCCGCGGAGCGACGCGGCGGCGTGCGCGGCGTCGTAGAGGCCGAGCATGGCGTCGGCGCGCGGCGGCAGGAGGTCGTCGGTGCCCCGGGGCGGCGCGAGCTCCATCAGCGACCCCGCAGGTACGGGTTCGTGGCCCGCTCGCGTCCGACGGTCGTCCGCGGTCCGTGGCCGGGGAGCACCGGGAGGTCGTCGGGCAGCTCCAGGAAGCGCGCGAGGCTCCCGTCCATCGCCTCGGGCGAGGAGTTCGGGAAGTCGGTGCGACCGATCGAGCCGGCGAACACGACGTCGCCGGAGAGCACCCAGCCGTCGGTCCGGTAGAGGACGCTCCCCGGCGTGTGGCCGGGCGCGTGGATGACCTCGATCCGGAACCCGGCGAACGAGAGCACGTCGCCGCCAACGACCGTGCGGACGCTGTGGACCGGGACCGGTTCGCCCGGGTAGCCCGCCCCCCACGCGCCCGGATCGGTGAGCGCCGGCGCGTCGGCCTCGTGGATGTGGAGCGGGAGGTCCTCCCCGCAGAGGACGGGTGCGGCGCCGACGTGGTCCACGTGCCCGTGGGTCGCGAGCACCGCGACGGCTCGCTTGCCGGCGGTGCGCAGGAGGGCCTCCACGCGGTCGGGCGCGAACCCCGGGTCGACGACGACCGCGTCGTCGCCGCCGTCGCCCGCGATGAGCCAGCAGTTCGTCTCGAAGGAGTTGTCGGAGAACGCGTCCACCCACATCAGGCGGGCATCGTATCGCGGGCTCCCCCGCCGCCCGGACCGCGGACCTCGACCGGATCCTCGAGCCAGATCGTGACCGGGCCGTCGTTCACGAGGTCGACCGCCATGTGCTCGCGGAAGGCTCCGCGGGCGACCGGGACGCCGAGATCCGCGAGGGCCGTCGCGAGCGCCTCGACGCGGCCGGCGGCCTCCTCGGGCGGGGCCGCCTCGTCGAACGACGGCCGCCGGCCGCGTCGGGCGTCCCCGTAGAGCGTGAACTGCGGCACGACGAGGCACCCGCCGCCGACGTCGAGGACGGAGCGCTGCATCCGACCTTCCTCGTCGGCGAAGATCCGGAGGTTCGCGACCTTCGTCGCGAGGCGCGTTGCCGCGGCGGGATCGTCGTCGCGCCGCACCCCGACGAACAGGAGCAGCCCGGGGCCGATCGCCCCGACCGGACGTCCCCCGACCGTGACCGACGCCCGGAGGACGCGCTGGACGAGGACCCGCACTACCCGGGGACGACGCGGAACGCGTCGTAGACGTTGTCGACGCCGCGGACCGCCGCGAGCACCCCGGCCAGATGCGCGATGTCGGCGAGCTCGAACGTGAACCGCAGGCTCGTCGTCCGGTCCTTCCGGACCGTCGAGGTCGCCGACAGGATGTTCACGTGCTGCTCGGAGAGCGCGGACGCGACGTCGGAGAGCAGGTGCGTCCGGTCGAGCGCCTCTACCTGGATCGCCACGACGAAGGACGTCGAGCGACCCGGCCGCCACCGGACCGCGATGAGCCGCTCCGGCTGCGCGGTGAGCGAGCCGGCGTTCGGGCAGTCCGTGCGGTGGACCGACACGCCGGAGCCGCGCGTCACGAAGCCGAGGATGTCGTCGCCGGGCACCGGCGTGCAGCAGCGGGCGAGGCGGACCCAGACGTCCTCGTCGCCCTGCACGACGATCCCCGAGGTCGGCGCGAGGCGGTCGAGGTGCACGGGGCGCGAGAGCGGGACGGCGGCGACCTCCTCCTCGCCGACCCCCGCGGCCGACTGCGTGATGCGCGCGAGGACGGACTGCGGCGAGACCTGCCCCTCCCCGATCGCGACGTAGAGGCCCTCGACGTCGACGTAGCCCATCTCGGCGGCGAGCTCCCGGAGGGCCGCCTCGGTCGCCGCGCGCTTCACGGGGACGTGCTGCTTGCGCAGGAGCCGCTGCATCGCGTCACGTCCCTCCTCGAGGGCGTCCTCGCGCCGCTCCCGGCTGAACCACTGGCGGATCTTCGTGCGGGCGCGCGGCGAGACGACGAACCCGAGCCAGTCCTGCGAGGGCCCCTCGCCGTCGGAGCGCGCGGTGAGGACCTCGACGGTGTCGCCGGTCCGCAGCTGGTAGTCGAGCGGCACGAGCCGGCCGTTCACCTTCGCCCCCATCGTCCGGTGGCCGACCTCGGTGTGGATCGCGTAGGCGAAGTCGACCGGCGTCGCACCCGCCGGCAGGCTCGTCACGTCGCCCTGCGGGGTGAAGACGAAGACCTGGCCGCCGTAGAGGTCGATCCGCAGGCCCTCCATGACCTCGGAGGGGTCGGCGGCGTCCTGGAGCCAGTCGAGCATCTGCCGCAGCCAGACGAGGTCCGCCGCATCCTTCGTGCGGCGGCCGTCGCGGCCCTCCTTGTAGCGCCAGTGGGCGGCGATGCCGTACTCGGCGGTCCGATGCATCTCCCGGGTGCGGATCTGCACCTCGAGGTTCCTCCCGCCCGGACCGATCACCGTCGTGTGGAGCGACTGGTACATGTTCTCCTTCGGCATCGCGACGTAGTCCTTGAAGCGTCCGGGGACGGGCTTCCAGAGGGCATGGACGGCGCCGAGGGCGGCGTAGGCGTCGCGGGTGGAGTCGACGAGGACCCGGATGCCGGCGAGGTCGTAGATCTCGTTGAACTCCTTGCCGCCGAGCACCATCTTCTCGTAGATCGAGTACAGGTGCTTCGGACGTCCCTCGACCTCCGCGCGCAGGCCCGCTTCGCGCAGCCGCTGGCGGACCGCGCCGAGGAGCCCGTCGACGTACTCCTGACGCTCCTCCCGCCGGCGTTCGACGAGGCTCGCGATCTCGCGGTACGGCCCGGGATGGAGCGCCTTGAACGCGAGGTCCTCGAGCTCCCACTTCCACTGCTGGACGCCGAGCCGGTCGGTGAGCGGCGCGTAGATCGCGAGGGTCTCGTTCGCGATGCGGCGCTGGCGCTCCGGGTCGAGGGCGCCGAGGGTGCGCATGTTGTGGAGGCGGTCCGCGAGTTTGATGAGGAGCACCCGGATGTCGCCCGCCATCGCGACGATCATCTTGCGGACGTTCTCGGCCTGCTCCTGCTCGCGGGTGCGGAACGTGAGCGCGTCGAGCTTCGTGAGGCCGTCGACGAGCGCGGCGACCTCCTCGTCGAACGCCTCGCGGATCTCGTCGAGCGTCACCGGGGTGTCCTCGACGACGTCGTGGAGGAGCGCCGCGACGACCGCCGTCGTGTCGAGGCCGAGCTCGGAGACGATGCGCGCCACCTCGATCGGGTGCTCGATGTAGTCCTCGCCCGAGAGGCGGTGCTGCCCCACGTGGGCCGCGTCGGCGAGGTCGTAGGCGCGCTCGACGCGCGCGAGGTCGCCGCGGGGGTTCCGGGACTTCAGCGTGCGCAGGAGAGCGTCGATCGAGGGTCGCCGTGGGGCCGGCTGGCGTCGACGCGCGAGGAGGCCGCCGCGACGCTCGACCCTCGCCTGCTCGCGACCCTCCACGCGATCACCTCCGGCCCAGTGTAGCGGCGGGTCGGCGGCCCTCAGTAGTCGAGGAGCGTGAACACCTCGCGGTCCCGCAGGTTGTCGCGGCCGTGCAGGAACCCGAGCTCGAGGAGGAACGCGAGGCCGACGACCTTCCCGCCGACGCGCTCGACGAGGTTCGCGGCCGCCCGCGCGGTCCCGCCGGTCGCGAGGACGTCGTCGACGACGAGCACGCGCTCCCCCGGCCGCACCGCGTCGGCGTGGATCTCGAGCGCCGAGGTCCCGTACTCGAGGGCGTACTCCTCGAGCTCCGCCGCGGCGGGGAGCTTCCCCTGCTTGCGGACCGGGATGAACCCCGCGTTGAAGTGGTACGCGACCGGACCGCCGAGGATGAACCCGCGGGCCTCGATCCCGACCACCTTGTCGACGTTGCCGCGTCCGAAGCGCACGACGATGAGGTCGATGACCGTCGAGAACGCGAGCGGATCGGCGAGCAGCGGCGTGATGTCCTTGAAGACGATCCCTTCCTTCGGGAAGTCCGGGACGTCGCGGACGAGCGCGCGGAGATCGGCGACGTCCACCTACCGCCTCCGACGCTTCGCGGGCTTCTTCCGGGGCTTGCCGCGGGGCGGCGACGCCGGCCCCCCGGGGGACGCGGTCGGACCCGCCACCGGAGCCGGGGCCGGCGTCGCCGCCCCGACCGCCGCGGGTTCGCGGCCCTCCGGTCGGCCGGCGCGCTCGCGCTCGAGCCGCTGGCGCTGCGCGACGAAGCGCGGCTCGCGCTCCTTCAGCACGACGAGGATCGGCGTGGCGATGAAGATCGAGGAGTACGCGCCCGTCGACACGCCGATGAGCATCGCGAGCGCGAAGTCCTTCAGGGTGGACCCGCCGAAGAGCAGCAGCGAGACGATCGGCAGGAGGACGACGAGCGAGGTGTTCACCGACCGCATGAACACCTGGTTCATCGAGTCGTTGGCGACCTCCTCGTAGGTGGACTTCGCGAGGAGCGAGGCGGTCTCCGTGTTCTCCTTCACCTTGTCGTAGATGACGACGGTGTCGTAGAGCGAGAACCCGAGGATCGTGAGGATCGCGATGACGGTCGCGGGGGCGACCTCCCGCCCGGAGAGCGCGTAGACGCCCGCGGTGATGAGGACGTCGTGGACGAGGGCGATCATCGCCCCGATCGCCATCTTCCATTCGAACCGCAGGGTGATGTAGAGCGTGATCGCCACGAGGACGATCGCGAGCCCGATGAGCGCCTGCCGCGAGATCTGCGCCCCCCACGTCGGTCCGACGACCTGCTGGCTCACCTCTTCGGGCGTGACCCCCGCCTGGTCGGCGAGCGCCGCGACGAGGGCGGTCCGGTCGTCGGCCGAGAGGTCCGTGAGGGCGCTCGTGCGGATCGAGAGCTGGTTCCCGCCCACGACCTGCACCTCGGCGTCGCCGCGGTCGTAGGGCGCCGCCGAGAGGACGCCGCGCACCTGCTCGACGGTCGCGCCCGCGGGGTTCGCGTAGAGGAGCTGCGACCCGCCGGTGAAGTCGATCGAGTAGTTGATCCCGCGCACGAGGAACCCCGCGAGCGACAGGACGATGATCGTTCCCGAGAGGATCGCCCACCGGCGCCGGAGCTGGACGATCCGGAAGTGCGGCACGGTGTGACCGCGGAACGTCGAGACGGCGCGCTGGAGGTTCATCCGGCCTCCCCGGGGAGCGGGTCCGCCGCCGCGGCGGAGGTGAGGCCGAAGCCGCGGAGGTTCACGAGGCGGTCGCTGCGGGCGATGAGGAAGACGGTCGGCCGCTTGAAGAACCAGACGACGAACAGGTCGAGCGCGGTCGCCACGCCGAGGGAGAGCGCGAACCCGCGGACCGAGCTGATCGCGGTGAGGTAGAGGATGATCGCCGCGAGCGCGGTCACGACGTCGGCCGCGACGATCGTCCGGTAGGCCCGGCGGAACGCCGGCTGCACGGCCGATCGCGGCGAGCGACCCGCCCGGATCTCGTCCTTCAGCCGCTCGAAGAAGACGATGTAGGAGTCGGCGGTCACCCCGAGCGAGATGACGAGCCCGGCCACGCCCGCGAGCGTGAGGCTGAAGCCGATCGCCGACCCGGCCGCCGACACGAGCGCGAACGCGAGCACGGCCCAGATCGTCATCCCGACCCACGCGACGAGCCCGAGGAGCCGGTAGTAGAAGAAGAGGTAGAGCGCGAGGGCCACGAGGCCCGCGACGCTCGCGAGGAGCCCCTGGCGCAGCGATTCCTTGCCGAGGGTCGGGCTCACGGTGAGGACCTGCTCGGTCGTGAGGGCCACGGGGAGCGCACCCGCGTTCAGCTGCGTCGCGAGGTCCTTCGCGCGCGCCTCGGTGAACGACCCGCTGATCACCCCGGAGCCACCGGTGATCGCCCCCTCGACGGTCGGCGCCGAGATGACCACGTCGTCCACGATGATCGCGAGCTGGCGGTTCACGAGCCGCGTCGTGACGTCGGCGAAGGTCTCCGTCCCCTCCGAGGTGAGCGTGAAGTCGATCTGCCACCCGGCGAGTCCGCCGGTGCTGCCCGCGGAGTACACCGCCGTCGCGCGCTTGATGGCGTCGCCGGTGACGAGGAGCGGCCCGAGCTTGTACTTCGTCGGGTTCTCGCCCGGTCCGGGGAAGACGACCTCCTGCTCGGCCAGCGCCTCGATCGTGCAGGCCTCCGTCCCCCGCTCGGCCTCCGTCCCGCACGTGACCGGGGTCGCCGCGTAGCTCGGGTCCCCCGGCAGGATCGTCTGGAGCACCTCGCGCTGCTCGAGCCGCGCGGTCGTCCCGATGACCTCGAGGAGCCGCTCCTGGCCGGTCTCCTGGAGGCGCGCGGTCGCGGCGTCCTCGGTCGGGAAGCATCCGAGATCGCGGCCGGCGGAACTCACGACGCAGAACTCCCGCGTCTGCGGCTCGATCGTGAGCGCGGCGAGCTCCGTGTCGGCGGCCTCCTCGGTCGCGAAGCAGGCCGTGCCGGCGTCGCCCTCGAGCGTCGCGCCGCCCTGCTGGAGGCAGAACTGCTGGGTGGGCTCACCCGGCGCGATCGCGTCGAGCGCCGCCTGCGCCTCGTCGCGCGTGTCGAAGCAGGGCTCCTCGGCGAGGCTCGTCCCGGCGAGGCAGAACCGCTCGACCGGTGCCGGACCCTCCGCGGCACCCGTCGGGGTCGGCGTCGGGCTCGCCGCCGAGGAGCGCGCCTCGACGGTGATGGCCGCCACCGCGTCGGTGGCCTCCTGTTCCGTGCCGAAGCACGGAGGCGTGTCGCCCCAGACCTCGCCGGTGAGGCAGATCGACTGGACGATCGGCGTGACGGCGGCGCCCTCGAGGACCGTCTGCGCGTTCTCCTCGGAGTCCTGGCAGCCGTACCCGGCACCCTCGGCGTTGCGCAGGCAGTACCGCTCGACCGTGCGCGGCTCGACGGTCCCTCGTGCGAGACCGGGGATCTGCACCTCGATGCTCGTCCCCGAGGTGAACAGCTGCGGCTCCGCGGTGCCGAAGGCATCGACGCGGCGGCGGATGTTCTCGAGTGCGCGCGCCATGACGTCGGGCGGCGTGGCCTCCGGAGCGGTGAGGATGACCGACACGCCGCCCTCGAGGTCGAGGCCGAGGACCGGACGGGACCCGAGGAACCACGACCCGACGGACGCGCCGACGAGGACGAGGACGAAGAGGACCGACGCCCAGAGCCGCCGCGGCTTCACGCGAGCTCCGCGCCGTTGATCGTGAGGCGGAAGCGCGCGCCGAGGGTCTCGGCGGCGCGTCGGCACATCACCATGCGTCCGAGGAAGATCTCGAAGTACTCCATGACCTTGCTGATTCCGGTGTCGATCGTGAGTTCGAGGGTGAGCGTCTTCGCGGCGGAGTCTACCCGCAGGAACGACTGTTCCGCGGCGAAGTTGACGCGGTCGTGGATGTCGAAGGCCACCTGGCCGGCCTTGCGGACCCGGCTGCGGTGGACGTCGGACTTGTCGGCGAGGATGACCGCGGCGGCCGTCGGCGAGACGTCGGCGCCGTTCGGGTCCTCGTGGTGGGCGATGGCGGCCACGATCGGCGCGAGGTCGGCGCCGGGGACCTGCGTGCGGAGGGCCTCGTAGACGAGGAGGCCGCCCGTCTGCCCGTGCATCTCGCGGGAGACCATGTTGCCGACGTCGTGGAGGTAGCCCGCGACGCAGGCGAGGTTCGCCTCGCGCTCGTCGAACCCGAGGCGCGAGAGCACCTGGTACGAGATCTTCGCGGTGAGGTTCGCGTGGCGGAAGCCGTGCTCGGTGTAGCCGAGCCCTTCCATGACACGGTCCGCGGCCGCGATGAAGGTCGAGAGCTCCGCGTTGCCCTGGACGTCCTCGAGGGTGAGGACGCCGGGACCCGCGGTGGCGGCGGGCGCCTGATGCGCGGCGGGCGCGGCGTGCGGTTCGGTCACGACCCGGACTCGGGCTCCGGGACCTCCGGCGCGATGCGCTCCCGCACGGCCTGCCGGAGCATCTCGAGGCGGACGCCCGGCGCGACCTCGACGGTCACCCGGCCGGTGTCGGCGTCGATCGCCGACACGCGCCCGAAGATCCCCGCCGCCGTCATGACCTCGTCGCCGACGGCGAGCGCCTCGAGCAGGCGCGCCTGGGCGCGCTGGCGGTTGCGCTGCGGCCGGATGAGGAGGACGTACATCGCCCCGACCATGAGGGCGGGCACGAGCAGACCGCCGAGCGTGCCTCCGGACGACTGGGCGAGGAGCGTTGGCATGGGGACCTCCGTCGACGACGGGGAAGCATACCCGCGGCGCGCGGCCGGCCCTCAGAGCGGGAGCGCGCCGTCGATCCGTTCCCCGAGGTGGCGCCACGCCCGTTCGGTCGCGACGCGGCCCCGGGGGGTGCGCTGGAGGAATCCGAGCTGGAGGAGGAAGGGTTCCACGACGTCCTCGATCGTGTCGGCCTCCTCCCCCACCGCGGCGGCGAGGGTCGACAGGCCCACGGGCCCGCCGCCGAACTTCCGCACGATCGTCGCGAGGATCGCGAGGTCGAGGCGATCGAGACCCTCCTCGTCGACCTCGAACACCGCGAGCCCGTCGCGCGCGATGGCCGCGGTGATCGCACCGTCGTGCCGCACCTGGGCGACGTCGCGGACCCGGCGCAGGAGCCGGTTCGCGATGCGGGGCGTTCCCCGCGAACGCCGCGCGATCTCCGCCGCCCCGTCGGGCTCGATCGCCACACCGAGGATGCCCGCAGATCGACGTACGACGAGGGCGAGGTCCTCCGGCGAGTAGTAGTCGAGGCGGGGCGAGAACCCGAAGCGTTCCCGCAGCGGGAGCGTGATGCGTCCCGGTCGCGTCGTCGCGGCCACGAGCGTGAAGCGCGGGAGGTCGAGGCGGATCGACCGCGCGCTCGGCCCCTTGCCGAGGACGACGTCGAGCTTGAAATCCTCGAGGGCCGGATAGAGGACCTCCTCGACCGGGCGCGGCATGCGGTGGATCTCGTCCACGAACAGGACGTCGCCCTCCTGGAGGTTCGTGAGGATCGACGCGAGGTCGCCGGGACGATCGAGCGCCGGTCCGGACGTCGGCTGGAACCCGACGCCGAGCTCGTTCGCGACGATCCCGGCGAGCGTGGTCTTCCCGAGCCCCGGCGGGCCGGAGAACAGCATGTGGTCGACGGTCTCGCCGCGCGCCCGGGCCCCGTCGATGAGGAGCCCCATCTGCTCCTTGATGCGCTCCTGGCCCACGAACTCGTCGAGGCTCCGCGGCCGCAGCGCGGCGTCGAACTCGCGTTCCTCCTCGGGGACCTCGACGTCCACGATCCGCTCGTCGTCCACGGCCGCCACCCTAGCCCCGCCCGACGCGCCGCAGCGCATCCCGCAGGAGGTCCTCCGTCGGACGGCCGACGTCGTCGAGGGCGGCGACGGCGTCGCCGGCCTCCTGCGGCGTGAGTCCGAGGGCGAGCAGTGCCTCGCGGACGTCGGCGAGCGGTCCCTCGATCGCGACGCCGTCGCCGCCGAAGCGGTCCTTCAGGTCGAGGACGACGCGCTGCGCGACCTTGCGTCCGACGCCGGGGACGACGGTGAGGGCAGCGACGTCGCCGGAGGCGACGGCGCGGCGCAGCGTCTCGGGCGTGAGCGTCGAGAGGAACGCGAGCGCGACCTTCGGCCCGACGCCCGAGACGCTCGTGAGGAGGTCGAAGGAGGTGCGCTCCTCCGGGGAGGAGAAGCCGTAGAGCACCATCGCGTCGTCGCGGACGAACAGCCGCGTGTGCAGGCGCGCCGACCTGCCGACCGGCGGGAGCTTCGCCGCGGCCGACGTTGGGACGAGGAGGTCGTAGCCGACGCCGGCGACCGCGAGGACGACGCGGTTGCCCGCCTTCTCGGCGACCGTGCCCTCGAGGAACCCGATCACCGCGCGGCCACCGCGCGACGGCCGCGCGCGTTCGTGAGGTGGCAGAGCGCGATCGCCACCGCGTCGGCGGCATCGGGCTGCGACGGCACGTCACGGAGTCCGTGGAGCCGCGCGAGGGCGTCGCGCACCTGCTCCTTCGGCGCCGTCCCGTGCCCCGTCACCGCCATCTTCACCTCGAGCGGTCCGTACTCCTCGACCGGCAGCTCCGCCGCCTCGGCCGCGAGGAGGATGACGCCCGTCGCGCGGGCGACGTGGAGCGCGCTTCCCTGGTTCCGGTTCCACGCGACGCGCTCGACCGCGACGCTCGTCGGGGCGTGCCGCTCGATCGCGGCCCGGACGGCGGCGAAGATCGCGGCGAGGCGGGCCGCCTCCGGGAGGCCGGCGTCGGTCGCGACATGCTCGGCGCCGAGGAGCACCGGGCGACGCCCCTCCCACCCGACGGCCGCCACGCCCACGGAGGCGAGGCCCGGGTCCACCCCGAGCACGGGGGAATCGAACATGTGTTCAGTCTAGGGGCGGCCCGGGGGCCGGGCAATCACCCGGCCGCTCAGGCGGCCGGTGCCCCGAGGTCCGCGAGGAACGCCTCGGGCTCCACGAGGCTCACGCGGAGCCGCCGGACCCGGACACGGAACGGGCCGGTGCGCGCGGCGACCGGCGGATCGAAGGCGATCCGGACGAGGCCGCGCCCGGAGGCGGCGACGTTCCAGCGGCCGAACCAGCCGTGGACGCCGCGATCGAG
>JBJTYK010000101.1:0-3894 GCA_046082745.1 Actinomycetota bacterium
GCGACGCACGCCGTCGACGGTCACGTCGCCCGCCTCGATCGCCCGCTGCACGTCGGCGCGCGGGATGCCGAGCGCCGACGCGAGGACGGCGTCGAGGCGGTGGACGATCCCGGGTCGCAGCGGTCCGCCGGCCGGCGCGAGCGGCACCCCCATCGCGAGGAGGCGGTTCACGAGCGTCCCCTCGCGCCGGCCGGCCGTCGGATGCGTGACGACGAACGCCGGTTTGCTCACGACCGCGAGGTGCTCGTCGCGGTAGCGGATCTCGACCGCGTCGCCCGCCGCCGGGACCGCGGCGACCGCGGTGAGATCGGCGTCGATGCGCTCGCCGCCCACGAGGCGGAAGGACTTCGGGCGACGCACGCCGTCGACGGTCACGTCGCCCGCCTCGATCGCCCGCTGCACGTCGGCGCGCGGGATGCCGAGCGCCGACGCGAGGACGGCGTCGAGGCGTCCGGCCGACGGAGCGGTGAGCGCGCTCACGGCGCCCGCCGCGACTCCCGCGAGGCGAGGAGCACGAGCGTGATCGCCCCGAGGACGATGCCGCTGTCCGCGACGTTGAACAGCGGCAGGATGCGGATGTCGACGAAGTCCGTCACGCCGCCGGTGAGTCCCGGCCCGTTCGCGATGCGGTCGGTGAGGTTCCCGAGCGCGCCCCCGAGGACGAGTCCGAGCGGCACGGCGGTCGAGGGCGGGTGCGGGCGGAAGGAGATCGCGACGATGAGGCCGGCGATCGCGATCGTCACGACGGCGAAGAACTCGGGCAGGTGCTGCGCGAAGCTGAACGCCCCGCCGGTGTTCCGGGTGAGCGAGAACCGCAGGATCCCCGGGATCGCCTCGACGGTCCGTCCGTCGCCGAGGACCGCTTCCGCCCAGGCCTTCGTCAGGCGGTCGAGGACGTACACGATCCCTGCGGTGCCGTAGAGCTCCGCGACGCCGCGGCCGCGCGGCACTACCGGGACCGGGACTCGGCCTGGGCGTCCTTGATGCAGAGCTCGACGTACGGGATGGCCTTCACGCGCGCCTTCTCGATGGGCTTCCCGCAGCGCAGGCAGGCGCCGAAGGAGCCGTCGCGGAGCCGTTCGAGGGCCCCCTCGATCTTGCCGAGGATGTCGCGGATGTTGTTCTCGAGGGAGAGGTCGCGCTCGCGCTCGAAGGTGAACGTCCCGGCGTCCGCCTCCTCCTCGCCGTAGCCGCTGATGTCTCCGGAGAGCTCCGTCTGGGTCATCCCGAACGTCGTCTCCTGGATGGCGGCGACCTGCGCCTCGAGGCGCGTGCGCTCCTCCTCGAGGCCCGTGCGCAGGGCCTTGAGCTCCTTCGCGGACCAGGTCACCTTCGCCATAGGGCGGGGACGCTAGCACCGGGCTTCCGAACGCGGCAACGGCGACGCTGCCCGCTCGGTCACGGGCGGGCACGGCGGTAGCATGGGCGGCCCGCGACGCGCGAGGGACGCGCGAGGAGGGTCGTTCGGCAACCATGGCGCCGTTCCAGCCGGTCGACCCGCGCGTGCGCTTCCCCGACCTCGAGGCCGAGATCCTCGCGTTCTGGCGCGAGGCCGACGTGTTCGCCCGCAGCCTCGAGCAGCGTCGCGACGCCCCCCTCTGGGTCTTCTACGAGGGTCCGCCGACCGCGAACGGCAAGCCCGGCATCCACCACGTCGAGTCGCGGACGTTCAAGGACGTCTACCCGCGGTACCGCACGATGACCGGTCACCGCGTGCCGCGGAAGGGTGGGTGGGACTGCCACGGCCTGCCCGTCGAGATCGAGGTCGAGAAGGAGATCGGCACGACCTCGAAGCGCGACATCGAGACCTTCGGCATCGAGGCCTTCAACGAACGCTGCCGCGCGTCGGTCACGCGCTACGTCGAGCAGTGGGAGCGGCTCACCGAGCGCATCGGGTTCTGGATCGATCTCTCCGACGCGTACTGGACGATGCACCCGGAGTACGTCGAGAGCGTCTGGTGGTCGCTGAAGGGGCTCCACGGGCGCGGCCTGCTCGTCGAGGCGGACCGGATCACGAACTACTGCCCGCGCTGCGGCACGGCGCTCTCCGACGCGGAGACCGCGCTCGGCTACCGCCAGGTCGAGGACCCGAGCGTCTCGATCGGCTTCGAGATCGTCGAGGCGCCGGACCCCTCGCTCGTCGGGGCACGGCTCGTCGGCTGGACGACGACGCCGTGGACCCTCATCTCGAACGCCGGCGTCGGCGTGGACGCCGACGCGGACTACGTGGTCGTGCGGCGCGGCGGCGTCCGGTCGATCGTGGCCGCCGCCTCCCGCGCCCGGACGTTCGGCGAGGAGGGGGAGATCGAGCGGACCCT
Organism: Actinomycetota bacterium; assembly: GCA_046082745.1. Classification (GTDB taxonomy): domain Bacteria; phylum Actinomycetota; class UBA4738; order UBA4738; family HRBIN12; genus JBJTIF01. The sequence continues at coordinate 2,319 of JBJTYK010000101.1, forward strand.
GTCCGGGCGCGACCTCGTCGGGGCGCGATACCGGCCGCCCTACCCGAACGTCGTGGGCGCGCACCGCGTCGTGGCGGTCGACTTCGTATCCCTCGAGGACGGCACCGGGCTCGTCCACATGGCGCCGGCGTTCGGCGCCGAGGACCTCGAGGTCGGGCGGCGCGAGGGCTGGCCGACCTTCAAGCCGGTCGACAGCGAGGGGCGCTTCACCGACGAGGCGCCGGCGTTCGTCCGCGGCTCCTTCTTCAAGGACGCCGACCCGCTCGTCCTCGCGGACCTCCGGGAGCGCGGACTCCTCGAGCGCGAGGCGACGATCGAGCACACGTACCCGTTCTGCTGGCGCTGTTCGACGCCGCTCCTCTACCTCGCCCGCACCTCCTGGTACATCCGCACGACCGCGGTCCGCGAGCGCCTGCTCGAGGTGAACCGCGGTGTCCACTGGTTCCCCGGGCACATCCGGGACGGTCGCTACGGCGACTGGCTCGAGAACAACGTCGACTGGGCGCTCTCGCGGGAGCGCTACTGGGGCACGCCGCTGCCGATCTGGCGCTGTCCCGAGGGCCACCAGACCGCGGTCGGTTCGCTCACCGAGCTCTCGTCGCTCGCGGGCCGCGACGTCACCGGCATCGACCCCCACCGCCCGCACATCGACGCCGTCACGTTCCCGTGCCCGACGTGCGCGGCGACGGCGACCCGGGTCCCCGAGGTGATCGACACCTGGTACGACTCCGGCGCGATGCCCTTCGCCCAGTGGGGCTACCACCCCGACCTCGGGCGCGGCGAGGAGCTGTTCCGCGAGCGCTTCCCCGCCGACTTCATCTCCGAGGCGATCGACCAGACGCGCGGCTGGTTCTACACGCTCATGGCCGAGGGCGTGCTCCACTTCGACGCGAGCGCGTACCGCAACGTCGTGTGCCTCGGCCACCTCGTCGACGCCGACGGCCGGAAGATGTCGAAGTCGATCGGCAACGTCATGGACCCGTTCGACGTCCTCGACCGGCAGGGCGCGGACGCCCTACGCTGGTACCTGCTCACCTCGGGGTCCCCGTGGTCGCCGCGGCGGGTCGGCCCGGAGATCTTCGACGAGGTCGTCCGGCAGTTCCTCCTCACCCTGTGGAACGTCTACGCGTTCTTCGTGACGTACGCGAACGCCGCGGGCGGCGACCCGCTCGCCGGGGCGCCCGAACCCGCGGAACGCCCCGCCCTCGACCGGTGGATCCTGTCGCGCCTGGCGCGAACGACGCGCGAGGCCCGCGACGGACTCGACGGCTACGACGCGACCGGCGCGGGGCGCGCGATCGGCGCCTTCGTGGACGACCTGTCGAACTGGTACGTGCGCCGGAACCGTCGTCGGTTCTGGGAGGGCGACACCGCTGCCTACCAGACGCTGCACACGTGCCTGGTGGCCGTCACGAAGCTCACCGCGCCGTTCACGCCGTTCCTGGCCGAGTCGCTCTACCAGAACCTGGTGCGCGCGGTCGACCCGGCGGCGCCGATCAGTGTGCACCTGTGCGACTACCCCGTCGCGGACGAGGGGTGTATCGATCGCGCCCTGCTCGCCGAGATGCGCGCCACG
>JBJTYK010000102.1:0-10754 GCA_046082745.1 Actinomycetota bacterium
TTCACCCCGCCGCGATCGCCGCGCCGGTCGCCGGGTCGAAGAAGTGGAAGCGCGCGGGGTCGACCGTGAGCCGCACCCGGTCCCCGGGTCGCGTCGCCGTCCGGGGATCCACCCGCGCGCAGAACACCGCGCGCCCGGTTCCCAGGGTCGCGACCGCCTCGGCCTCGCCGGAGTCGTCGCCCTCGACGAGTTCCTCGATGACGACCGGGGGTGCGTCGACCTCGAAGAGGACGTGCACCTCGGAGCCGAGCTCCTCGGTGACGAGCGCGGTGGCCTCGATCGTCGGGAGCGACGTGTCGGGTCGGATCGCGGCGTCCTCGAAGTCCGGGGGTCGGATGCCGAGGACGATGCGTCCACCGCTCGGGAAGGTCCGCCGACCGGGGTCGGGGAGCGGGATCGCGTACGGGCCGAACGCGACCGCGCCGTCGCGGACGGTCGCCTCGACGAGGTTCATCGGCGGCGAGCCCATGAACGCCGCGACGAACACGTTCGCCGGGCGGCGGTAGAGGTCCTGCGGCGTGTCGACCTGCTGGAGGATCCCGTCGCGGAGCACCGCGACGCGCTCGCCGAGCGTCATCGCCTCCACCTGGTCGTGCGTCACGTAGACGGTCGTCGTGCCGAGCCGGTCGTGGAGCTGCGCGAGGTTCGCGCGCATCTGGACGCGGAGCTTCGCATCGAGGTTCGAGAGCGGCTCGTCCATGAGGAGCACCCGCGGCTCGCGGACGATCGCGCGGCCCATCGCGACGCGCTGCCGCTGGCCGCCGGAGAGCTCCGCGGGCTTGCGGGCGAGGAGCGCGTCGAGGCCGAGGATCCTCGCGGCCTCCGCGACCGCGGCGCGCACGTCCTCCTTCGGCTTGCCCTGGAGTCGCAGCCCGAACCCGATGTTCTCCTCGACGGTCATGTGCGGGTAGAGCGCGTAGTTCTGGAAGACCATCGCGACGTCGCGTTCCTTCGGCGGGAGGTCGGTCACGTCGCGCTCGCCGATGCGGACCTCGCCCGCGGTGACCTCCTCGAGGCCGGCCACGATGCGCAGGATCGTCGACTTCCCGCACCCGGACGGGCCGACGAGCACCATGAACTCCCCGTCGCGGATCTCGAGCGAGACCCGGTTCACGGCGAGGACGTCGCCGCCGAAGACCTTCGACACCCCGTCGAGCACGACCGACGCCATGGTCCCCCCTCGGTTCAGACCGCAGTCTCCGCGCGCATGCGCTCGTGGGTCAAGTCGCGTCGCGTCCGTGCCTGCGCCGCCCGCGTGGCGCCGAGCGCGTCGAGGCCGAGGAGCGCGGACCCGACGACCGGGGGCGCGTCGAGGACGCCGATGCGCACCGCCGGGGCGACCGCCCGCAGGTCCGCCTCGATCCGATCGAAGAACGGCCGGAAGCGGTTGCGGAAGATCCCCCCGCCGAGGACGACGTCGACGTCGAGGTCACGCATGCGCAGGCGTCGGATCGCGGTCCCCGCCATGCACGCGATCTCGTCGGCCTGGCGGTCGACGATCGAGCGAGCGACCTCGTCGCCGTCCGCGGCCGCGCGGAACACGAGCGGGGCGAGTTCGACGAGGCGGTCCTCGGCGAGCCGCTCGAAGTAGAGGGCCTCCATCACCTGGCGCGGCCGGCGCATCCCGAAGTGCGCCGGCACCGACGCGCGGAGCGCGGTGCGCCGGCCGCGCCCGTCCTCGGCGCGGATCGCGTGGAAGAGGGCCTCCCCGCCGAGCGCGCGGCCGCCGCCCCAGTCGCCGGAGATCGGCCCGACGGCGGGGAGCCGGTACATCCGGCCGGTCGGGGAGACCCCCGCGCAGTTCGTCCCGTACCCGCAGACGACGGCGACGCCCCACGTGCGCTCCGTGCCCGCGCGCAGGATCGCGAAGGAGTCGTTGCGGATCACCCGGTCCTCCGCCCAGCCCTCGCGGCGGATCCACGCCGCGATGCGTCGGTCGTCGGCGGGCAGATCCGCCCCGGCCATGCAGAAGACGCCGAGCCGCGCGAGCGGGCCGTCGCCGCCCCCTCGCTCTGCGCGGAGCCGTTCGATCGCCCCGGCGACCATGCGGAAGTACCCGCCGTCGGGCTCGCCGTCGCGGGTCCGTCCGGTGAACCGGACCGCGGCGAGCACCTCGCCGGTGCGACGCAGGAGCGCGGCGTCGACCTTCGAGCCGCCGCCGTCGACGGCGAGGAGGTCCGCGGCACCGCGCGTCACGGCAGGTCCTCGAGGTCCGCGACCGTCACGAGGGTCGCGTCGAGGGCGCGGAGCCCCTCGAGCATCCGCGGGAGCGCTTCGCCCGTCGGGCCCGGCCACGTGTGGAGGAGGACGACCGCGCCGTCGCCGTGCTCGCGGACGCCCGCGATCGCGCCGGCGACGAGGTCGTCTGCGGTGCGCCAGGGTTCCCAGTCCTCGAGGACGACGTGCCAGCCGACCGGCGTGTAGCCGAGCGCGCGCACCCGGTCGCGGACCTCGGGCTCGTCGTGTCCCGCGCCGAACGGGAAGCGGAACCACGGTCGCGGGTCGACGCCCGTCGTGCGCTCGATCGCCTCGGCGCCCTCCACGACGTCGGTCGCGAGGCCGTCCGCCGACAGGAGCGGCATCCGCGCGTGGAAGTGCGAGTGGTGGCCGACGAGGTGGCCGTCGTCGGCGATGCGACGCGCTGCCGCGGGCTGCGAGAGCGCCCAGCGGCCCTGGACGAAGAACGTCGCGCGGGCGCGCGCGTCGGCGAGCGCGTCGAGGATCCGCTCCGCGTTGCCGGGCGGGCAGAGGGGTCGATCGGGGTGTTCCGCGTCGAAGGTGAGCGCGACGCGCGGACCCGCGCCCATCACGTCCGCTCGCGGTCGGCGTCGCGCATGCGGGCGAGTGTACGATGCCCGCTCATGGGCGTGAAGGTCGCCGTCGTCGGCGCGGGGAGCACGTACACGCCGGAACTCGTCGAGGGGTTCGTCACCCGCGGCGCACGCCTGCCGGTCGACGAACTCGCCCTTCTCGACATCGACGCCGAGCGGCTGCAGGTCGTCGGCGACCTCGCCGAGCGGATGCTCCGCCGCGCCGGCTTCGGCGGACGCCTCGTGCGCACGGCGGATCGCCGGGAGGCGATCGAGGGCGCGGACTTCGTCATCGTCCAGCTCCGGGTCGGCGGCCAGCAGGCGCGCCTGCTCGACGAGACGATCCCGCCGCGCTTCGGCTGCATCGGCCAGGAGACGACGGGTCCGGGCGGCTTCGCGAAGGCGCTCCGCACCGTCCCCGTCGTCCTCGAGCTCGCGGAGCTCACCGCGGAGATCGGCGCGCCGGGCGCGTGGTTCGTCGACTTCACGAACCCGACCGGACTCGTCACGCAGGCGCTCCTCGACGCGGGCCACCGCGCGCTGGGGCTCTGCAACGTCGCGATCGGGTTCCAGCGGCGCTTCGCGCGCGAGTTCGGCGTCGAGCCGTCCCGTGTCCGGCTCGAGCACGTCGGCCTGAATCACCTCACGTGGGAGCGCGCGGTGCTCGTCGACGGCGTCGACCGCCTTCCGGAGATGCTCGCCGAGCGCCTCGACGAGATCGCGGACGAGGTCGACGCGCCGACGGCGATCGTCGAGGCGCTCGGCGCGATCCCCAGCTCCTACCTCCACTACTACTACCGGACCGAGCGCGTCCGGGAGTACCAGCGCACCCACCGGACCCGCGCGGAGGAGGTCATGGAGATCGAGCGGGGACTCCTCGAGCTCTACCGCGACCCGACGCTCGACACGAAGCCCGCGCTCCTCGAGGAGCGTGGCGGTGCGTTCTACTCGGAGGCCGCCGCGATGCTCGTGGCCTCGCTCCACGACGGCGCGGGCGACGTGCAGGTCGTGAACGTCCGCAACGACGGCGCGATCCCCGGGCTCCCCGACGACGCGGTCGTCGAGGTCTCCGCGACCGTCGACCGCGACGGCGCGCATCCGATCCCGGTCGCCCCGCTCGCGCCGGAGATGCTCGGGCTCGTCGAGCACGCGAAGGCCTACGAGCGCCTCTCGATCCTCGCGGCGACGAGCGGCGACCGGACGATGGCCCTGCGCGCGCTCATGGCGAACCCGCTCGTCGGCGACCACGACGTGGCGGCGCCGCTCCTCGGGGCGCTCCTCGAGGCGAACCGCGCGAACCTGCCCCGGTTCTTCCCCGCCTAGGCGGGGAGCTCGGCGGCGTTGCGCTGGATCTTCGCGAGGGCCTCGACCGCGTCGAGGACGCCCCGCTCACCCGCCCGGAAGATGTTCTCGTCGAGGTAGACGGACTCCCGGAGCCCCGCGGCCTCCGCGACCGGGAACGACATCTTCGAGGTGTCGAGGCGGTCGGCGTGCGCGACCGGCACCGGCATCCGCGAGAGCGACGGCTGGAAGAGGTCGTAGCGGCTCATCGGCTCGTAGCCGACCCACGCCCCGACGCCCTCCGCGTTCAGCGCGTCGCAGACGACGTCGTGCGTGCGACCGGCGAACGCGTCGGGCTCGACCGCGACGATGTAGCGGTAGAAGCTCCATCGCGTGATCCGCCCGTCGGCGGGCATGAGGCGCACGCCGGGCACCTTCGCCGCCTCGGCCTCGAAGCGCTTGCCGGCCTCCGCGCGCTGCGCCTGCTGCTCGGGGAAGCGCTCGAGCGCGACCGACAGGAGCGCGGCCTGGAACTCGCCGAGGCGGTAGTTCGCGCCGAACGAGTAGTCCTTCTCGGCCTCGTCCTTCGGACGGCCGCAGTCGATGATCGAGTGGGCGCGCCGGGCGAGCGCCTCGTCGTTCGTGAGGAGGGAGCCGCCTTCGCCGGCGGTCATGATCTTCGACGACTGGTGGCTGAACGAGCCGAAGTCGCCGATGCAGCCGGCGCCGAGATCGTTCCAGCGCTGCCCGTGCGCGTGGGCGCAGTCCTCGACGACGGCGAGCGAATGCTTCCGCGCGATCGCCATGATGCGGTCCATGTCGGCCATCTGGTGGCCGAGGTGCACCGGCATGATCGCGCGGGTCCGCGGGGTGATCGCCGCCTCGACCTGGTCGCAGTCGATCGTCCAGGTGTCGGGCGTGACGTCGACGAAGACCGGGAGCGCGCCCGCGGCGATCGGCGCGTACGCGGTCGCGGAGAACGTGAGCGCCGGCACGATGACCTCGTCGCCCCAGCCGATGCCGAGGGCCTTCAGCGCGACCTCCATCGTCACGGTGCCGTTCACCATGAGGATGCCGTGGTTCGCGCCCTGGTAGCGGGCGAAGCCCTCCTCGAAGCACGCCGCTTCGGGCCCGGGCTCGGGGAATCCCCCCCAGCGGCCGCTCCGCACGACGCGGGTGACGGCCTCGACGTCGCGGTCGTCGTGCGCGGGCCACTCCGGGTAGTCGGTCGAGCGGACCGGGGTGCCGCCGTTCAGCGCCAGTTCTGCCACCGTGGACCTCCCGTGCGCGTGCCTGCTGCTAGGGTCGCGCCGTGACTCGCCCGTGAAGCGGATCGTCGTCGTCGGCGGGGGCTCAGCCTACACGCCCGGTGTCGCGCGCGCGCTCGCCGCGCACCCGGAACTCACGGGTGCCACGCTCGTCCTCCAGGACATCGATGCCGAAGCGCTCGACCTCCAGCGGCGCCTCTCCGGGAGCCTCCTGCGCGCGCGCGGAGCCGAGATCGCGGTCGTCGCCGAGGCCGACCGACGGCGCGCGATCGAGGGCGCCGACGTCGTCCTCACGATGTTCCGCCCGGGCGGCTTCCCGGCCCGTCACCTCGACGAGGCGATCGCCGTCGAGCACGGCATCGTCGGCCAGGAGACCGCGGGTCCCGGGGGCTTCGCGATGGCGCTGCGGTCCGTTCCGATCGTCCTCGCGGTGGCGGAGGAGGTCCGGTCGCTCGCCGCGCCGGGCTGCGTCCTCCTGAACTACACGAACCCCGTGCAGACGGTGTCGGAGGCCGTCGCGCGGTTCGCGCCGGGCGTCCCGTTCCTCGGGCTCTGCGACCAGACCTCCGGCGAGATCGCGACGCACGCGCGGGTGCTCGGCGTCGCGCCGTCGGAGGTCGAGATCGACACCGCGGGGACGAACCACATGACGTTCACGCGTGCGGTGCGGGTGCGCGGCGAGGACGTCACGGAACGGCTCTGGGAGCGCTACCGCACGTGCGGACCGGAGGGGTTCGAGCCGGAGGAGTGGTCCCAGGTGCGGCTGTTCCGCGAGCTCGGCGCGTTCCCGTCGGAGTACCTCAGGTACTTCCGCTTCCACGACGAGGTGCTCGCCGAGCAGCGCGCGTCGGGGACGCGCGCTTCAGAGGTCATGGCGATCCTGCCCGAGGTCCTCGATTCGTACCGGCGCGAGGCCAACGCCGTCGACCCGCACCCGTCGGACGCACGCTCGGGCGGGCACCTCGGCGACTTCGCGATCGCGATCGTGGCCGCGATGGCCTCCGGGGCGGAGCGGCGCTTCATCCTGAACCTCCCGAACGCGGGCCAGGTCCCGAACCTCCCGGAGGGCGCGATCGTCGAGACCCCGGCGCGCCTCCTCGGCCGAACCGCGATGCCCGTCCCGCAGTCGCCGATCCCGGAGGCCTACCGCGACGCCGTCGCGGCCGTCATCGCGCACGCCCGGGCGACGGCGGAGGCGGCCGTCGCGGGCGACCGCGCGCTCGCGGTCGACGCGCTCGCGCTCCATCCGCTCGTGCGCGAGCGCGCGGTCGCCCGCTCCCTCGTCGACGCCTACCTCGCCGCCCACGCGGCGCACCTGCCCGCCTTCCGCGCCGCCTGAGCGAGTTGCGTCCCCGCGAGAGGCCGGGTGTACGCTCCGGCCCACCGGCGGGTCCGCCGGAACCGGACGAGGGGGAGGTCCGCATGAGGAAGTTCCTCGCCATCGCGGCCGTCGTCGGGATGCTCGCCGCCGCCTGCTCCGCGGGCGGATCCCAGGCCGAGGAGCCCGCGACCGTCGACGCCGTCGACCACGAGCCCATGACGATCACGATCAGCGGCGAGTGGTCCGGACGCGAGTGCAAGCAGTGGAAGCAGATCATCCAGAACGCCACGAACACCTACCCGTGGATGACCGTCGAGGGTCAGTGCGGCGTCGACGACGACAAGCTCATCGCGGCGATCACCGCGGGCAACCCCGCCGACGCGGTCCAGTCCTTCGGCGTCGACAACGTCGGGAAGTTCTGCGACTCCGGCGCCTGGCAGGACCTCACCCCCTACATCGAGGGTCCCGACGGCATCGACCTGCAGGCGACCTTCCCGGCCGGGGCGCTCACGTACACCGCCTACGACGGCATCCAGTGCGCGCTGCCGTTCCTCACGGACGCCTACGGCCTCTACTACAACGTCGACCTCTTCGAGGCGGCCGGGCTCGACCCGGCGGTGCCGCCGACGACGACCGACGCGCTCGTCGAGTACGCGAAGGCGCTCACGACGTTCGCGCCGGACGGCTCGATCGAGACCGCGGGGTTCGTGCCGTGGTTCGGCTACTACTGCTGCGGCCAGAACCTCATCAACTTCAGCCACATGTTCGGCGCCTCGTTCCTCGCCGATGGCGCGCCGGCGTTCGACGACCCCGCGTGGGCGGCGATGTTCGAGTGGCAGCGGTCGTTCATCGCGGACGTCTACGGCGACGGGGACTTCGCGGCGGGCTCGACGGCGCTCCAGCAGTTCGTGGCCGGCGCGGGCGACGAGTGGGGCGCGGAGCACGACTTCTTCCGTGGCCGCGTCGCGATGATGGTGGACGGCGAGTGGCGCAACGCCTTCATCAAGGACGGCGCCCCGGACCTGAACTACCTGACGGCGCCGATCCCCGTCTCGCCGGAGCGGCCCGACCTCTACGGCTCGGGCATCGCGGGCGGCACCGTCATCGGCGTGCCGAAGGGCTCGGCGCACCCGGCCGAGGCCTGGCTCCTCGTGAAGTTCCTCGCGACGGACACGGCGACGCTCGTCCAGATGGCGAACCTCATCAACAACGTGCCGACGACGTTCGACGCGATCGCGTCGCCGGACCTCGCCGTCCCGGACCAGTTCCGCATCTTCATGGACATCTTCCAGAACCCGAACTCGCACTACGTGCCGACGACGGTGATCGGCGGCGAGATCGGGGACTACATCGGCGCCTTCGCGGCGGACTGGCAGGCGGGCGACGCGACGGACCTCGAGGGTGGGCTCTCGGCGGCGACCGAGCAGACGCAGAACGCCCTCGACCAGGCGGAGCTCTAGGAGGCCGACCATCGCTCGGGCGACGGCAGGCGGTGCGGGGCCTGCCGTCGCCTCCTGACGGCCCTGCTCTTCCTCTCGCCGTGGATCGTCGGGTTCCTCGTCTTCACGGCGTACCCGATGGTCTCGAGCCTCTACTTCTCGTTCACGAGCTTCGACGTGCTGTCGACCCCGACGTGGGTGGGCCTGAAGAACTACGAGTTCATGTTCACGAAGGACCCGTTCTTCTGGCAGGCGATCCGCAACACGCTCTGGATCATCGTCTTCGGGGTCCCCCTGCGGATCCTCCTCGCGGTCGCGACGGCGTGGCTCCTCACGCGGCCCCGCCGCGGCGTGAAGGTCTACCGCACGCTGTTCTTCCTGCCGACGATGGCACCGGCCGTCGCGGCCTCGCTGGCGTTCGTCTACCTGTTCAACCCCGAGATCGGGCCGATGAACACGCTGCTGCGGGCCGTGGGCATCGAGAACCCACCCCTGTGGTTCTTCGACCCGGGGTGGTCGAAGCCGGCGCTGCTCCTCCTGATCCTGTGGGGGATGGGCGACACGATGATCGTCTTCCTCGCGGGGCTGCTCGACGTCCCGCGCCAGCTCTACGAGGCCGCCGACATCGAGGGCGCGTCGAACTGGCAGAAGTTCCGCTGGGTGACGGTGCCGATGATCTCGCCGGTCGTGTTCTTCTCGCTCGTGATCGGCGTGATCGGCGGGTTCCAGTTCTTCACGCAGGCCTACGTGGCCTCCGGCCAGGTGAACGCGGGCGCGAGCGTCGCCCCCGGTGCCCCGCAGGGGTCCCTGCTCTTCTACTCGATGCGCCTCTACGAGATGGGCTTCCAGTTCTTCAAGATGGGCTACGCCGCGGCGATGGCGTGGATCCTCCTCGTCATCACGATGGTCTGCACCGTCGTGATCCTGCGGACCTCCCGGCGCTGGGTGCACTACCAGGGGGCGGCGCTCCGATGAGCGCCATCGCCCGGGAACTCGTCCCGCGCGCGGTGCCGCGGGCGCTGCGGCGCCGACGCCTCCTCGAGGCGATCGGCGAGCACGCGGCGATGGTGGCGATCGCGACGATGTTCATGGCGCCGATCCTGTTCATCGTCCTCACGTCGCTCATGACCGACCGTCAGGCGCTCACCTCGAGCATCTGGCCCTCGCCGATCCGCTGGGAGAACTTCGCCACGGTGCTCGAGACGATCCCGTTCTTCCGCTACACGTTCAACACGTTCACGATCGCCTTCGTCGCGACGATCGGGGTCGTGCTCTCGTCCGTGCCGGTCGCCTACGCGCTCTCGCGGATCGACTGGAAGGGTCGCCAGGCGGCCTTCCTCGTGATCCTCGCGACGCTCATGCTCCCGTTCCAGGTCACCGTCGTGCCGCTCTACGTCCTCTTCGTGAACTACGGCTGGATCCCGTCGTTCAAGCCGCTCATCGTGCCCGCGTTCTTCGGGGACGCGTTCTCGATCTTCCTCCTGCGGCAGTTCTTCATGAGCATCCCGACGGAGCTCTCGGACGCCGCGCGGGTCGACGGCGCGAGCGAGTGGCAGATCATGACCCGGGTCATCGTGCCGCTCGCCCGGCCGGCGATCGCGGCCATCGCGCTCTTCAACTTCCTCTACAACTGGAACGACTTCTTCGGGCCGCTGCTGTACCTCACGGACAACCCGGACCTCTGGACGCTCGCGATCGGACTGAACGAGTTCAAGAGCATCCACCACGTCGAGTGGAACCTCGTCATGGCGTCCTCGGCGATGTTCATGCTGCCGGTCATCGTGCTGTTCTTCCTCGCGCAGCGGGTGTTCATCGAGGGCGTCACGCTCACCGGCGTGAAGGGCTGAGCCGTGCGGTTCCCCGACGGGTTCCTCTGGGGCGCCGCCACGGCGTCGTACCAGATCGAGGGGGCGGTCGCGGAGGACGGGCGCGGTCCCTCGGTGTGGGACACGTTCGCGCACACGCCGGGGAAGGTCGCGCGCGGGGAGACCGGCGACGTCGCGTGCGACCACTACCACCGCGTCGACGCGGACGTCGCGCTCATGGCGGAACTCGGCCTGCGGGCGTACCGCTTCAGCGTCGCGTGGCCGCGGGTGATCCCCGACGGCACGGGCGCGGTGAACGCGCGCGGGCTCGACTTCTACGACCGGCTCGTCGACGCGCTCCTCGCGCGCGGCATCGTCCCCGCCCTCACGCTCTTCCACTGGGACCTGCCGCAGCCGCTCCAGGACGCCGGCGGGTGGGGCTCGCGCGCGACCGTCGACGCCTTCGTCCGCTACGCGGGGGTGGTCGCGGAACGGCTCGCCGACCGGGTGCCGCTGTGGATCACCCACAACGAGCCGAGCGTCGTCGCCGTCGACGGCCACATCGTCGGCGAGCACGCGCCGGGACTGCGCGACGAGCGCCTCGGCATCCAGGTCGCCCACAACCTCCTCGTCTCGCACGGGCTCGCGGTGCCGGTCCTGCGCGCCGCGGGCGCGCGCGACGTCGGCATCACGATCAACGTCTGGCCGCAGCGGCCGGCGAGCGATGCCCCGGAGGACCGGGCGGCGGCGGACCTCCGGCTCTCCGTCGAGGCGCGTTGGTACCTCGATCCCCTGTACGGCCGCGGGTACCCGCGCGCCGTCTGGGACGT
>JBJTYK010000103.1:0-2508 GCA_046082745.1 Actinomycetota bacterium
GGCGTCGGGCTCGACGCGGACGAGGCCGCGGTACCCGGTGCGCCCGCCGTCCTTCGAGACGGACTTCGAGGCGATGACGCTCGTCGTGTACGGCGCGGCGTGGATGGCCTTGCCGCCCGCGTCGGTGTGCATCCCCTCACCCGCGTAGGCGACGGACAGGACCTCGCCGCGGGCGCCCTTGCCGAGGAGGTAGATCGACGGGTACTTCATCGTCACCTTCGAGCCGATGTTGCCGTCGACCCACTCCATGACGGCGTCCTCGTAGGCGGCAGCGCGCTTCGTGACGAGGTTGTAGACGTTCTTCGACCAGTTCTGGATCGTCGTGTAGCGCACGCGGGCGCCGCGCTTCGCGATGATCTCGACGACCGCGGAGTGGAGCGAGTCGCTCGAGTAGATCGGTGCCGAGCAGCCTTCGACGTAGTGCACGTACGAACCCTCGTCGGCGATGATGAGCGTCCGCTCGAACTGGCCCATGTTCTCCTTGTTGATGCGGAAGTACGCCTGGAGCGGGATGTCGACGTGCACGCCGGGCGGCACGTAGATGAAGGAGCCGCCGGACCACACGGCCGAGTTCAGCGCGGCGAACTTGTTGTCGTTCGCGGGGATGAGCGTGCCGAAGTGCTCGCGCACGAGGTCGGGGTAGAGGCGGACGGCGCTGTCCATGTCGGTGAAGAGGACGCCCATCGCCTCGAGCTCCTCCTTGATCTTGTGGTAGACGACCTCCGACTCGTACTGCGCGGAGACGCCACCGAGGTACTTCTTCTCGGCCTCGGGGATCCCGAGCTTGTCCCAGGTGCCCTTGATCTCGTCGGGGAGCTCCTCCCACGACGCCGCCTGCTTCTCCGTCGAACGCACGAAGTAGAAGATGTTCTGGAAGTCGATGTCGGAGAGGTCGGCGCCCCACCAGGGCATCGGCCGGGCGTCGAAGTGGCGGAGCGCCTTCAGGCGGAACGCGCGCATCCAGTCGGGCTCGGACTTCAGGGAGGAGATCTCCTCGACGACGGAGGCGGAGAGGCCGCGCTTGGGCTCGACGACCGCGCGCGATTCGTCGCTCCAGCCGAAGCGGTAGCCCTTCGCGAGTTCGCGGAGATGCTCTTCCTGCGTGACCGCCATGACCGAGGCTCCCCTCACCGCGGGTCTCCACCCGCACGCCGAAAGTCTACCGGAACGGTCGGATTCGCCGTGGCCGGTGCCTAGAAGTACCCGAGGGCGGCCTTGGCCTCCTCGGACATGAGCTCCGGGCTCCAGGGCGGCCGGATCACCATCTGCGGCGCCACCGCCGAGACCCCGCCGAGGGCCCGCACGACCGCGTCCATCTGCTGCTCGATGAGCGGACCGATCGGACAGCCCATCGTCGTGAGGGTGTACTCGATCCGAACGACGCCGCCCTCGACATCGACCGCGTAGACGAGGCCGAGGTCCACGATGTTGATGCCGAGCTCGGGGTCGACGACGGCCTTCAGGGCCTCGAGGACCCGCTCGCGCGAGGGCGCGGCGGTGTCGACGGGACCGGCGGCGTCCGCGACCGGCGCCGCGGCCCCGGCCGACGCCTCGGTCCGGGTCTCGTCGGTCGTGGGGTCGTCGGTCATGGAGCCATGGTAGCGGCGAGCGCGACCGCCGCCCCGACGTCGTCGGCCGGACGCGCGATCGCGCGGAGCGCCGCCCACGCCTCGCCCGCCGCGCCGCCCGTGAAGTCCCGCTCCGCGACGGGCTGGCCCTCGACGAGGATCGTCGGCACCCCCGCCCGGGCCGCCTCGAGCGCGAGGACGAGGTTCGCGACGTTGCCCGGCCCGAACGGCGCGTCGACGACGAGGAGGAGGTCGGCGCGCCGCATCGCGGCGAGCGCCTCCTCCCCCGTCGCGGGATCGATCGCCGCGAACGCCGGCACCGCGATCCGTTCGAGGTTCAGCCGTTCCGCGACCTCGGCGTCGGTGTCGCCGGCGTGGAGGACGCCGACCGAGACCTCCCAGCCATCGGCGGCGAGCGCGCGGAGCGCCGGCGCCGCGCGGCCCGCGCCCGGGACGACATGGGCACGACGGCCGTGCCGCGACCGACCGCGCGGCGCCGGCGCGACGCGGACCGTCGGGCGCCCGGTCCCCGGATCGGACCCCACCTCTCCCTCGACGCCGTAGACCCGCCCGAGGAGCGACGGCGTGAGGACCGCCGACGGCGTCCCTTCGGCCGCGACCGTCCCACGGTCGAGGACGACGAGCCGGTCGCAGGTCTGCGCCGCGACGTTCAGGTCGTGGAGGACCGCGAGGACCGCGCGTCCGTCGCGATCCGCGAGGTCGCGGACGACCGACAGGAGGTCGAGGACGTGCCGCAGGTCGAGGTGCGTCGTCGGCTCGTCGAGGACGAGGACCGACGCGTCCTGCGCGAGCGCCTGCGCGAGGATCGCGCGCCGCCGCTCGCCGCCCGAGAGCGACGTGAGCTCGCGGTCCGCGAGGTGCTGCACCTGCGCGAGGACCATCGCCGCGCGGGCGCGCGCCCAGTCGTCGGGCGAGCCGC
>JBJTYK010000104.1:0-8993 GCA_046082745.1 Actinomycetota bacterium
CGCGCCCGCTCGTGTTCCTCCTCGACGTGTCCGGGTCGATGGCGCCGTACGCGCGGGCCCTCCTCCAGTTCGGGTTCGCGGCGATGGCCGTGGGGCGCCGCGTCGAGGTCTTCTGCTTCGGCACGCGCCTGTCGCGGGTGACGCGCAGCCTCCGCACGCGCGACCCCGACCGCGCGCTCCGCGAGATCGGTGAGCAGGTGACCGACTGGGAGGGCGGCACGCGGATCGGGGAGTCGCTCCAATCGCTCCTCGAGGAGTGGAGCCAGCGCACCGCGCTCCGCGGCGCCGTCGTCGTGATCTGCTCCGACGGCCTCGAGCGCGGCGACCCCGACGTCCTGCGCGCGCAGATGGCGCGGCTCCGCCGCCTCGCGCACCGGGTCGTCTGGGTGAACCCGCTCCGCGGTGACCCGCGCTACGAGCCGCTCGCGCGCGGGATGGCGGCGGCGCTCCCCTCGATCGACGCCTTCCTCGCCGGCCACAACCTCGAGAGCCTCGAGGAGCTCTCGCGCGCGATCGGGGCGTAGGTGGACGGCTTCGACCTCCTCGTCCTCGGCGACGCGAACCCCGACCTCGTCCTCACGGGCGGCGACGTCGTCCCCGCGTTCGGGCAGACCGAACGGCTCGTCGACGGCGCTCGGCTCACGCTCGGCGGTTCCGGCGCGATCATGGCGGCGGGCGCCGCGCGGCTCGGGCTGCGCGTCGCGTTCGTCGGCGTCGTCGGGAGCGACGACCCCGGGATGCTCGTGCGCGAGCACCTCGGCGCGCGCGGGGTCGACCTCCGCGGCCTCGTCGTCGACCCGCGCGGAGCGACCGGGCTCTCGGTCATCCTCGCCCGGACGGACGACCGCGCGATCCTCACGTTCCCCGGCACGATCGGTGCGCTCCGCGGGGCATCGGTCCCCCGGGCGCTCCTCGCGGATGCCCGCCACGTCCACGTCGCGTCGTACTTCCTCCAGCGCGCGCTCGCGCAGGACCTGCCGGACCTCCTCGCGCAGCGTGCGCCGGGCGCGACGTGTTCGGTCGATCCGAACTTCGACCCCGCGGGCCGGTGGGACGGGGGCCTGAAGGACCTCCTGCCGCGCATCGACGTCTTCCTGCCGAACGCGACGGAGGCGATGGCGATCGCCGGCGTCGACGATGCGACGGAGGCGGCGCGCCGGCTCGCCGAGGCGACCCCGATCGTCGTCGTGAAGGATGGCGCGCACGGCGCGATCGTCGCCGCGGACGGCGTCGTCGAGCGCGTCGGTCCGTGCCGGGGCGTGGTCACGGTCGACTCGACCGGGGCGGGCGACTCCTTCGACGCCGGGTTCGTCGCCGCTCGGCTCGCGGGGGCGTCGCCGCTCGAGGCCGCGGCGCTCGCGGACGCGTGCGGCGCGTCCTCGACCCGCGCGATCGGCGGCACGGACGCCCAGCCGACGCTCGAGGAGGCGCGCGCGCTGGCGGCGGGCTCCGCGTGATCGCCTGCCTCGCGGCGAACCCGTCGATCGACCGGCTCTTCGAGGTCGAGCGGCTCACGCCGGGTGCGATCCACCGGCCGCTCCGTTCCGTCGAGCGTGCGGGCGGCAAGGGGCTGAACTGCGCGCGCGCCGTGCGGAGCCTCGGCGCCGACGTCGTCGCGATCCCGCTCCTGCGCGGACACGCGGGGCGCTGGATCGGCGACGAGCTCGCGGCCGAGGGCGTCGCGGTCGAGGCGGTCGCGTCCTCCGGGGAGAACCGGACATCGCTCTCGGTCGCCGACCGCGAGACGGGCGGCCTCACCGAGTTCTACGAGCACGGTCCGGACGCGACGCCGGCGATGTGGGCGGAGCTCCTCGCCGCGCTCGACCGCGCGTTGCCGCGGGCATCCTGGCTCACGATCTCCGGCTCGCTGCCGCCGGGGCTCCCCGACGACGGCTACGCGACGGCGGTCCGCCGGGCGCGCGACGCCGGCGTGGCCGTCGCGCTCGACACCGAGGGCGAACGCCTCCGGCGCGCGCTCGCCGAACGCCCCGAGGTCGTGAAGGTGAACGCCACGGAGGCGGGGGACCTGCTCGGACGCACCGTCGCGTCGCGCGAGGACGCCCTCGGCGCCGCGCGGGACCTCCGCGCCCTCGCCGGGGGCGAGGGCGCCGCCCTCGTCACGCGCGGCGCCGAGGGCGCGGTGCTCGTCGCGCCCGACGGGACCGCGCGCGGCGGCGCGCTCCACGTCCGCGGCCCCTACCCCGTGGGCAGCGGCGACGCCTTCCTCGCCGGCCTCGTCGTCGGTCTCGAGCGCGGCTCGGGTTGGGAAGCGGCGTTCGCGCTCGCACTCGCCGCGGCCGCCGCGAACGCCGAGGCGCCCGGCGCGGGCCACCTCGATCCGCTGCGCGCGCGGTCGCTCGTCGCGAGCGCCGAGCTCCGCGATCTCGTCTGAGCGCGCCGGCTCAGCCGGGCAGGACGATCGACCGCGACAGGTGCCGCGGGTGGTCGGGGTCGACGCCCTTCGCCGCGGCGAGCGCGAGCGCGAGGCGGTGCACCATGACGACCTCGGCCATCGGGTCGAGCGACGCGACGTGGACGGTCGCGCCGGTCGCGCTCGCGTCGTCGGCGATCGCGGGGTCCGGGGTCCCGAGGATCCACACGAGCGTCCCGGGACCGGCGAGGCTCATCGGCCCGTGGCGGTACTCCATCGCCGGGTAGGACTCCGCGGCGGTGAGCGAGGTCTCGCGGAGCTTCAGCGCGCACTCGTTCGCGAGTCCGACGCTCCAGCCGTGGCCGAGGAAGACGAAGTGCCCGTGGGACGCGCCATCGCCCGGCAGGGGAGCGGCGAGCGCGCGCTCGGCGTCGGCCGCCGCCGACGCGACGTCGCCGCCGAGCCCCGCCCGTAGGAACGCGAGCGCGCCGGTCGCCGAGCGCGTCTGCACGACGGACTCCTCGTCGGCGAACTCCAGCACGACCGCGGCCGACGCGGCCTCCGCGATCGGCGAGCCCGCGACCGCGGTGATCGCGAGCGACGGGAGGTCGGTCGCGCGCAGGAACCGCAGCACCTCGGTCGTCGTGCCGCTGCGGCTGATCGCGACGACGCGGTCGTAGCGGCGTCCCGTCGGGAACTCCGTCGGCACCCACGCGTCGGTCTCGCCGTGGCCGGCCTCCTCGCGGAGCGCGGCGTAGGCCTGAGCCATGAAGCTCGAGGACCCGCAGCCGACCGCGGCGACGCGCTCGCCCCGGGCGGGGAGGAGGTCCGCGGACGACGCCGCCCGCGCGGCGGCCTCACGCCACGTCGCGGGCTGGGTCGCGGCCTCCCGTTCGGTCGCGCTCGTCGCCAGGGGTCAGTCGTCCTTCTTCTTGAAGACCCCGGCGATCGCGCCACCGACCGCCTTCACGCCGAGTCCGAGCGCGTTGATCGAGTTGTCCCCGGCGCCCTCGGGCATCGCGGCGCCCGTCATCGCGGCCTTCAGGCGATCCGCGAACTCGGCGGTGAGCCGCTTCGAGACCTCCGGCAGGAGGCCGCGCGAGAGCTGCGCGACGGCGCCGGTCATCGTGATGTCGGCCTGCGTCTTCACCGTGCTCGCGTTCGCGCCCGCGGGCTCGACCCACGAGGTGACGGTCGCGCTCGCGGCGCCCTTGCCCTTCTGCTCCATGCCCTTCGCCGACAGCTGGACCTTCTTCGCGGCGTCGTCGCGGGAGACCATCTCGACGGTCCCGGCGAACGCGAGGCCGACCGGACCGAACTTGATCGAGACCTTGCCCTTCCAGTTGCGCTCGTCGACGGTCTCGGTGAGCTCGGCGCCGGGCATGCAGGGAACGACCTTCTCGACGTCGAGGAGGAAGGCCCAGGTCTGCTCCGGCGTCGCCTCGACGGTGAACTCGTTCTCGATGAGCACGGGCGCCTCCTCGGGCGGTGGGAGGCGAATGATAGTCCCGGCCCCCCGGAACGCGCCACCGGCGCTCCGTCCCGGCCCCCCCGCCCCCGCCCGCCTCCGCGCCGGCGTTGCGCGTTTCGGGGAATGGTGGTCTGATACGGCCCCGCTCGGAGGAGGAGCCGACATGCTTCCTGCCCGATTCGAGTACCACCGCGTCTCGACGCTCGCGGAGGCGTTCGCCCTCCTCGACGCCCTCGGCGACGACGCGAAGATCCTGGCCGGCGGCCAGAGCCTCATCCCGATGATGAAGCTCCGCTTCGCCTCGCCCGGACACCTGATCGACATCAACGGCGTCCCCGGCCTCGCCGGCGCGAAGGTGGACGGCGACGTGCTGAAGATCGGCGCGCTCACCCGCCACAACGACGTCGCGGCCTCGGACGTGATCCGCGAGGTCCATCCGACGATCTCCGAGGCCGCGCCGCAGATCGCCGACCCGCTCGTGCGCAACCTCGGCACGATCGGCGGCTCGCTCGCGCACGCGGACCCGGGGGGCGACATCGGCTCGGTCATGCTCGCGCTCGGCGCGCGCGTCGTCGCCCAGAGTTCGAAGGGCGAGCGCGAGATCGGCATCCGCGAGTTCCTGAAGGACACGTTCCAGACGACGCTGCGCCCCGACGAGATCCTCACGGAGATCCGCGTCCCGATCGCGAAGGGCGAGAACGGCGGCGCGTACCTGAAGCTCGAGCGGAAGATCGGCGACTACGCCACCGTCGGCGTCGCGTCGTTCCTCGAGTTCTCGAACGGCGCGATCGGCCGCGCGGGTGTCGGGCTCACGTCGGTCGGCCTCATCAACGTGCAGGCGACGACGGCCGAGCAGGCGCTCGCGGGCCAGGAGCCCTCTCGCGAGCTCTTCGCCCGCGCCGGCGACCTCGCCGCCGAGGCCGCGAACCCGGTCGGCGACGTCCGCGGGTCCGTCGACTACAAGCGGCACATGGTGAAGGTCTACACCGAGCGCGGGCTCGCGGCCGCCGCCGCGTCCGCCGGCAAGACGATCTAGGAGGGGCCATGGAGATCTCGATCACCGTCAACGGCACCGCCCGCACCGCCGAGGTCGAGCCGCGCACGCTCCTCGTGCACGTGCTCCGCGAGAACCTCGGCCTCACCGGGACCCACATCGGGTGCGACACGACGAGCTGCGGCGCCTGCACGGTGCTGCTCGACGGCGTGCCGGTGAAGTCCTGCACGATGTTCGGCGTCCAGGCCGACGGCCGCTCGGTCACGACGGTCGAGGGGCTCGAGGGCGCGGAGGGGCTCGACCCGATCCAGGCCGCGTTCAAGGAGCACCACGCGCTCCAGTGCGGCTACTGCACGCCGGGCATGATGCTCGTCGGCAAGGCGCTCATCGAGGAGAACCCGACGCCCTCCGACGAGGACGTGCGCTGGGCGATCTCCGGGAACATCTGCCGCTGCACCGGCTACATGAACATCTTGAAGGCCATCCAGGCAGCCGCCGCCGAGACGGCCGGCGCGAAGAAGTAGGGGAGGCAGGACCGATGGCGACGACCGAAGAGATCCGCGGGCTGGGCCACAGCGTCCGGCGCAAGGAGGACGACCGCTTCATCCGCGGCAAGGGGAACTACGTCGACGACGTGAAGCTCCCCGGCATGCTCCACATGGCGATCCTGCGGAGCCCCTTCGCGCACGCGAAGATCAACGGCATCGACACCTCGCGCGCCGCGGCGCAGCCCGGCGTCGTCGCGGTCGTGACCGGCGAGTTCCTCGCCGGCTACAACCTCGCGTGGATGCCGACGCTGTCGATGGACACGCAGGCCGTGCTCGCGACCGACAAGGTCCGCTTCCAGGGCCAGGAGGTCGCCGCCGTCATCGCGAACGACCCGTACGTGGCGAAGGACGCCCTCGAGTACATCGACGTCGACTACGAGCCGCTGCCGCCGATCGTCACGCCCCAGCGCGCCCTCGAGGCCGACGCCCCGGTCATCCGCACCGACAAGGAGGGCGTGACCGACAACCACATCTACCACTGGGAGACCGGCGACAAGGACAAGACCGACGCCGCGTTCGCGCAGGCCGACGTCGTCGTCGCGCTCGACACGTTCTACCCCCGCTGCCATCCGTCGCCGCTCGAGACCTGCGGCTGCGTCGCCGACGTGAACCCGGCGACCGGACAGGCGACGATCTGGATGACCTCCCAGGCCCCGCACGCGATCCGCACGGTCTTCGCGCTCGTCGCGGGCCTGCCCGAGGAGAACATCCGCATCATCTCCCCGGACATCGGCGGCGGGTTCGGGAACAAGGTCCCGGTGTACCCCGGCTACGTCGTCGCGACCGCCGCGTCGCTCGTCCTGAAGGCCCCGGTGAAGTGGGTCGAGGAGCGCACGGAGAACCTCATCTCGACCGGCTTCGCCCGCGACTTCCACATGCGGGGCGAGCTCGCCCTGAAGAAGGACGGCACGATGCTCGGCCTGCGGGCGTCGCTGCTCGCCGACGAGGGCGCCTTCCACGCCGACGCGCAGCCGACGAAGTTCAAGGTCGGGCTCTTCCACATCGTGTCGGGCTCCTACGACCTGCCGGCCGTGCACGTCTCGGCCGACGGCGCGTACACGAACAAGGCGCCCGGCGGGGTCGCGTACCGGTGCTCGTTCCGGGTCACGGAGGCCTCGTACCTCATCGAGCGCCTCGTCCAGAACGCCGCCTACGAGATCGGCATGGACCCAGCCGAGTTCCGCCGGAAGAACTTCATCCGCAAGGAGCAGTTCCCGTACGAATCGGCGACCGGGTTCGTCTACGACTCCGGCGACTACGAGACGGCGCTCGACCTCGCCCTCGAGACGCTCGGCTACGCGGAGCTCCGCAAGCGCCAGAAGGAGCAGCGCGCCGACGGGAA
Source organism: Actinomycetota bacterium (assembly GCA_046082745.1). GTDB lineage: Bacteria > Actinomycetota > UBA4738 > UBA4738 > HRBIN12 > JBJTIF01. Next base: position 6,727 of record JBJTYK010000104.1, read on the forward strand.
GCTCTACGGGATCGGCCTCGCGTCGTTCACGGAGGTCGTCGGCGCCGGGAACCACAAGGACTTCGACATCCTCGGCATCAAGATGTTCGACTCCGCGGAGCTGCGGATCCACCCGACCGGCAAGGCGATCCTGAAGATCGGGGTGCAGACGCAGGGCCAGGGCCACGAGACGACGTTCGCGCAGATCGTGGCGGAGGAGATCGGCATCCAGCCCGAGGACATCCTCGTCCAGCACGGCGACACGGACAACACGCCGTACGGCCTCGGCACGTACGCGTCGCGCTCGACGCCGGTCGGCGGCGCGGCGACCGCGATGGTCGCCCGGAAGGTCCGCGACAAGGGCAAGAAGATCGCCGCGCACCTCCTCGAGGTCGCGGAGGAGGACATCGAGTGCTCGAAGGGGAAGTACACGGTGAAGGGCGCGCCGGACAAGGTGAAGACGATCCAGGACGTCGCGTTCGCCGCGTACACGAACTTCCCCGACGGGCTCGAGCCCGGGCTCGAGGACAAGCACTACTACGACCCGCCGAACATGACGTTCCCCTTCGGTTCCTATGCCGTCGGCGTCGAGGTGGATCCCGAGACGGGCGAGTGGAAGGTCGACCGCATGGTGGCGGTAGACGATTGCGGTACGCGGATCAATCCGATGATCGTCGAGGGGCAGATCCACGGCGGCCTCACCGAGGGGTACGCGATCGCGGCGATGGAGCTCATCACCTTCGACGACGACGGCAACTGCATCGGCTCGAACTTCATGGACTACCTGATCCCGACCGCGGTCGAGACGCCGAAGTTCGAACTCGGGGAGACGGTCACGCCCTCGCCGCACCACCCGATCGGCGCCAAGGGCGTGGGGGAGTCCCCGACCGTGGGTTCTCCCGCGGCGTACGTGAACGCGGTGATCGACGCCCTGTGGCCGCTCGGGGTGAAGAACATCGACATGCCTCTCACCTCCGCGAAGGTCTGGGAGGCGATCCAGAAGGCCAAGGCTTCGGCGTGAGGCCGGAGATCCTGCGGCTCGCCGCGGACCTGTCGGTCCGCGGCGAGCCGTTCGTCCTCGCGACCGTGGTGTGGCGTCGTTCCCCGTCGTCCGGCAAGGAGGGCGCGACGGCGCTCGTCACCCGCACGGGCGAGGTGCACGGGTGGCTCGGCGGCGCGTGTGCGGAACCGACGGTGGTCCGCGAGGCGCTCCGCGTCCTCGTCGACGGGCGACCGGAGCTCCTGTTCCTCGGCCCCCCCGAGGAACTCGCGGCGAACCGGCGCGAGGGGGTCGTGACCGTTCCGATCGCGTGCCAGAGCGAGGGCGCGCTGGAGGTGTACATGGAGCCCGTGCTCGTGCAGCCGCAGGTGGTGGCCGTGGGTCGTTCGCCCGCCGCGAGGGCCCTTGTCGGCCTCGCGGCCGGGCTCGGGTGGCGCGCGCTCCTCGTCGGCGATGTTGGCGCACCTGACGGACTACCCGCGGGCGCGCGCTGGGCCGCGACGCTCATCCCCGACGACGTAGACGAGCGCAGCTTCGTCGTCGTGGCGACCCAGGGCCACTACGACGAGGATGCACTCGCGCGCGCCCTCGAGACCCGGGCGGTCTACATCGGCCTCGTCGCGTCGAGGAAGCGCGCCGCGTCGGTGCTCGGCTACCTCCGCGATCGGGGAATCGATGCCGCGACCCTCGCCCGCGTGCACGCGCCCGCGGGGCTCGACCTCGGTCGGACGCCGACCGACGAGATCGCCGTTGCCGTCCTGGCCGAGATCGTCTCGCTCCGCGCCTCGGGTCAGCTCGCCGCCGGCGTCCCCGTCGCGCCGAGCTCGCACCACGAGGAGATCGACCCGGTCTGCGGGATGTCCGTGGAGGTCGCCGGCGCTCGTCACCGAGCGGTCCACGACGGGAGGACGTACTACTTCTGCGCGGCGGGGTGCCGCACGCGGTTCGAGGCCGACCCCGCGGGGTTTCTGCCGGTCCGCTGATCCTCGTCGACGGACCCTCCGTGGTCTGGTTGGATGAAGCCGTGCTCGCCATCGACCTGCGCGCGTGGTTCCTTGCCGACGGCATCCCGATCCTCGCGATCATCGCCGTGGCCGCCGTCATCACGATCGGCCTGCGGATCCCGGTCGCGCGGTTCCGACGCCGCCTCGAGGGCGCCGACAGCGTCACGGCCGCCATCAACCTGCAGCGCGGGACGACGCTGGCCCACGCGCTGACCACGGCGATCACCGTCGCCGTCTGGTCGATCGCGGTGCTCCTCGTCCTCGACCGCCTCGGCGTGAACCTC
>JBJTYK010000105.1:0-2027 GCA_046082745.1 Actinomycetota bacterium
CGCGCCGGGCGCCTCCCCGAGCGTGCGCGCCGGATCGTCCTGCGGACCGATCGCGTCGATCCCGAGCGATCGCGCGAGTTCCCGGCGCGCGGGCGAGCGCTGGACGACGACGACGCGCGCGCCGACCGCGCGCATCGCCCACGCGCCGAGCACCCCGATGCTCCCCGCGCCGACGACGACGCCCGCGGTGTCGGCGCCGACCCCGAGGAGGTCGTTCGCGTGGAGGACGCAGGCGAGCGATTCGACGAGCGGGGCGAGGTCGACGGGGAGGTCGCCGAGGGGAACGAGGTGCGACGTGGGGACCGCGACGGTCTCCGCGAGCCCGCCGTCGCGCTGGATGCCGACGTCGACGTGATCGGGGCAGCGGTTCTCGAGGCCCGCGGCACACGCGGGGCAGGCGCCGCAGCCGAGGTTCGGGTGCACCCCGACCGGGGTGCCGTCGGGCAGCCACCCCGCGACCTCGTGCCCGGGCACCCGGGGCGCGTGGCTGCCGAGCCGCGCCATCCGGAGGTCGGTCCCGCACGCCGAGGCGGCCCCGACGCGCACGAGGGACTCCCCGGGCGCCGGTTCCGGGACCGGGACCTCGACGAGCCGGACATCGGCCGGCCCCTCGATCCGCACCGCCCGCACGTGTTCCCCCTTCCCCGCAAGGGCCCCCGGGGGCTCCCGGGTTGTCCCGAAAGTCCCGCGGCCCGTAGCCTACGTATCCAGCAGTGAGCCGCGGGCAGTCGGCCCGCGGTCGGTTCGGCAAGGGGGAATGGAATGAAGGGATCGTTCCGCAAGTGGCTCGCCCTCGTTGCCCTCGTGGGCATCGTCGCGGCAGCCTGCTCCAGCGGTGAGAGCGGCGGCGGCGGTGGCGAGGGCGGCGGCGGCGAGACCGAGAAGGGCCCGATCTGGGTGCTCCTTCCGGACTCGGCTTCGTCCGACCGTTGGGAGAAGGACGACCGGCGCTTCTTCAAGGCGGCGTTCGAGGCGGCGGGCCTCGTCGAGGGCACGGACTTCACCATCGTGAACGCCGAGGGTGACGCCGCGACCCAGCAGAACCAGGCCGATCAGGCGATCGCCGACGGCGCGAGCGTCATCGTGCTCACGAGCCTCGACACGGGCTCGGGCGCGACGATCATCGACACCGCGAAGGCGGCCGGCGTGCAGGTGGTCGAGTACGACCGCTTCAACACCGGCGGCTCGGGCGGTGCCGCGTACGTCAGCTTCGACAACGTGCAGGTCGGCGCCACGATGGCGCAGATCCTCGAGCCGGCCATCGACGGCCTCGGCCTCGAGAAGCCGCGCGTCGTCATGCTGAACGGCGGCGAGGAGGACAACAACGCCTTCCTCTTCAAGCAGGGCTACCAGGCGACGGTGGACGCGCGGGTCGCGGCCGGCGACTGGGAGCTCGTGGGTGACCAGTTCACCCCGGGCTGGGACAACGCCACCGGCCAGACGATCATGGAACAGATGATCGTCGACGCCGACAACTCGGTCGACGCGGTCTTCGCGGCGAACGACGGACTCGCGAACTCGGCGGCGAACGCGCTCGAGGCGGCCGGCATCACCGGCGCCCCGATCAGCGGCCAGGACGCGACCGCGGCGGGCATCCAGAACATCCTGCTCGGACGCCAGACCATGACCGTCTACAAGCCGATCGAGGCCGAGGCCGCGGTCGCCGCAGCGGTGGCGCTCGCGCTCCGTGACGGGATGGACATCAACTCGGTGACCTCGGAGTTCGACTTCTCGGTCATCGGCATCGACGCCGCCTCCGGCCAGCCGGCCGACGCGGGCGCCGCGGGCTCCGTCCCGTACTTCGCGCTCGTGCCGATCGGCGTCACGGCGGACAACATCACCGACACGGTCATCGCCGACGGGTTCCGCACCGTCGAGGAGATCTGCACCGGTGACGTCGCCGAGACCGACTGGTGCATGGAGAACGCCGCCTAGCACCGGGCAACCGGTTGGGAGTAGGGTACGGACCGGGGGGCGGGCGAAACCCCCACCCCCGTTTCCCTCCCCGAAGGGTCCCGGGGAACAAG
>JBJTYK010000106.1:0-10608 GCA_046082745.1 Actinomycetota bacterium
GGCGATGCCGCCGCGCCGCCCCGCGGCGCCGCGCTCGAGGACGTCCGCGTCTACGCCTCCGACCAGACGCACTTCTCCGTCGCCCGCGCCCTCGACATCCTCGGGTTCCCGACGGCGACGCTCCGGGTCCTGCCCTCCGACGACCGCTACCGGCTCGAGGCCGCGACCGTCGCCGCCGCCGTCGCCGAGGACCGCGCGGCGGGACTCCTGCCGTTCGCGATCGCCGCGGTCTCGGGCTCGACGAACACCGGGTCGGTCGACGACGTCGTGGGGCTCGCCGAGATCGCGCGGCGCGAGGATCTCTGGCTCCACGTCGACGCCGCGTACGGCGGCGCCGCGCGCCTGTCGCCGCGCTACGCGGACCTCGTCCCGGGTCTCGAGCTCGCGGACTCCGTCACGATCGACCCGCACAAGTGGTTCTTCCAGGCCTACGACGTCGGCGCGCTCGTCGTGCGCCGTCGCGAGGACCTCCACCGCACCTTCGACCGCTCGCCGGAGTACTACCGCCACCCCTCGCCGGAGGAGGAGCCGCTCCACTGGTACCAGTACTCGATGGAGGGGACGCGTCGGTTCCGCGCCCTGAAGCTCTGGATGTCGTGGAAGCAGCTCGGCACCGTCGGCCTCGGTCGGCTCGTCGAGCGAAACATGGAGCTCGCGGTGCACCTCGCGCGGCGCTGCCGCGAGGCGGGGTTCGAGGTCGCGCCCGCCGAGCCGGAACTCTCGGTCGTGTGCTTCCGCTGGGTCCCGCCGGGGATGGACGACGCCGCGGTCGACGCGCTCCAGGACCGGCTCCAGCGCGCGCTCGAGCGCACCGGCGAGGGCTGGGTGTCGACGACGTCGCTCCGCGGTCGGCGGTACCTGCGGGCCGGGGTCGTGAACTACCTCTCGACGCCGGAGCACGCGGACCGCGTCGTCGCCGCGATCGCGCGGCACGCCGTCGAGGAGACCGCTCGGTCCTAGGCGTAGCGCCCGCAGGCGGTGCAGGTGGCCCAGCCGCCGCTCGCCTCGCGGATGAACGTGGCGCGGGCCCCGCAGCGCGTGCAGGTGCGGACGTCGCGTCGCGCCGTCGCGCCCGGGCCGCCGTCGCGCGCACGACGCTCGAGGATCGCGAACCGTGACTCGATGCGTTCCGCCGCCGACATGCACACCGTGTACCCGCGGTGCGGCGGCGCGCACCCCGGCGGCCGCGGAAAGTCCGCCAAAACCGCGGACGGGTTTGCGCGCGGCGCGCCGCGGAAACCCACCGGGGGTCGGGTGGCCCCGGGGAGGAACGCGTGTCGGTCAGGGTGAAACGGGTGGACGAGCCGATCGATCCCCAGGACGGCGCGCGGGTGCTCGTCGACGACCGATGGCCGCCCGAGGTCGCCCTCGAGCAGGTCGCCCTCGACCGCTGGGCCCGGGCGGCCGCCCCGAGCGAGGGTCTCGTCGCGTGGCTGCGGGCGAACCCGGACCGCTTCGAGGAGTTCTCCGAGCGCTATCGGGCCGAGCTCCGGGCCGACGCCGCCTCCCGCGTCCTCGCCGATCTCCGGCGCCTGGCCCGCACCCGGGACCTCACGCTCGTCACCGCCTCCCCGGATCCGGACCGCTCCCCGGCGGGGGTCCTGGCCCGGCTGCTGCGCTCGAAGCGCTGAGCGGGAGATAGCAGATACGCTATACACCGCATCGCGTATCTGCTATACATACGTGGGTGATGGACGGCGGCGCACTGGTCCGCGAGGCCAGGTCGAGGGCCGGCCTCACCCAGGCGGAACTCGCCGCCCGGGTCGGAACGACCCAGTCGGCGATCGCACGGCTCGAGCGTGGGACTTCCCTGACGCTCGAACGGGCGTCGCGCCTCGTCCGCGCGTGCGGCTTCGAGCTGCAGCTGCGCATCGACGAGGGGGCGTGGGTGGGGACCGCCGAGGAACTTCCCCCGCAGCTCCGCGTGCTGCGCGTCCTCGAGGGCGCGGTCGCGGAGCTGCGTCGTTTCGTGGGGGAGTCGCGTTAGCGGCGGCTCAGGTGAGCGTCCGGTAGCGCCGGACCGCGAGCACCGAGAACAGCAGGCTCAGCCCCGCGAGCCACAGCACGGACTTCACGAGCAGCGACCCGAGGGTCGCGTCCGAGCCGATGAACGTGAGGTAGTCGTTGCCGAGCGTCAGCGTGCGGGCGGTGTCGGCCCACGCGGTGATCGGGTTGTTCCGCGCGATCCACTCGAGCGCGGCGGGCATCCCGGTCGGCGGCACGAAGATCGACGAGATGAAGGTGAGCGGGAAGATCCAGATGAAGCTCGCCGCCTGGACGCTCTCGATCTCCTGCACGGTGAGCGCGATGACCGACGACACCCACGAGAACGCGAATCCGACGGAGAGCGTGAGGGCGAGGACGCCGAGCGCGGGGAGCGGGCCGTTGTCGAAGCGGAACCCGACCGCGTAGCCGACGAGCACCATGAGCACGACCACGACGACGTTGCGGACGCTGTCGGCGAGGAGCCGCCCGAGCAGGACGGCCGAGCGCGCCATCGGCAGCGACCGGAAGCGGTCGACGATGCCGGAGGCGAGGTCCTCGGCGAGCCCGATGCCCGTGCCGATCGATCCGAAGATCGCGGTCTGCACGAAGATCCCGGGCAGGAGGAAGTTCACGTAGTTCACGCCGCCCGGCAGCCCGCTCACCGCGCCGCCGAACACGTAGCGGAACAGCAGGACGAACATGATCGGCTGGATCACCGAGAAGACGAGGAGCGCCGGGACGCGGACGAGGCGCATGACGTTCCGCCACGCGGCGATCCGCGCGTCGGCGAGCGCCCATCCGATGCGGCTCACCGGCGACCCCCCACGGCCTTCCGGGGGCGCCCGCGACCGGTGGCCGGCGCCTGCTGCTCCTCGGCGTCGCTCGCGGCGTGGCCGGTGAGCGTGAGGAAGACGTCGTCGAGGGTCGGACGGTGGAGCGCGACCTCCTCGAGCGGGACGCCCGCCTGGTCGATGCGGCGCACGGCCTCGAGGAGGACCTTCGGACCGCCGTTGCCGACCGGCAGGCGGACGCGGTGGGTCTCCTCGTCGACCACGGGGTCGCCCGTCCCGAGGCCCGCGAGGAGCCCCGCGATCTCGCGCACGCGCCCGTGGTCCGTCGGGGCGACCTCGAGGAGCTCGCCGCCGATCCGCGTCTTCAGCTCGTCGGGGGACCCCGACGCGATGACCGTGCCGAGGTCGATCACGGCGATGTTGTCGGTGAGGATGTCCGCCTCCTCGAGGTACTGCGTCGTGAGCAGGAGCGTGATCCCGTCGGCCTGGAGCTCGCGGATCATCTCCCACAGGCCGACCCGGCTGCGCGGGTCGAGGCCGGTCGTCGGCTCGTCGAGGAATAGGACCCGAGGACGACCCACGAGCGAGGCGCCGAGGTAGAGCCGACGCCGCATGCCGCCCGAGTACGTGCGCGCGACGCGGTCGCCGGCGTCGGCGAGTCCGAGGCGCTCGATGACCTCGGCGGCGCGCCGCTTCGCCTCGGCCTTCGGCAGGTGGTAGAGGCGCCCGACCATCTCGAGGTTCTCGAGGCCGGTGAGGTTGCCGTCGACCGCGGCCGACTGGCCGGCGAGGCCGATCTCGCCGCGGAGGCGTTCGGCGTCGCGGACGACGTCGAGACCGGCGACGCGCGCGACCCCGCCGTCGGGGCGCAGCAGCGTCGTGAGGATCCGCACGGCGGTCGTCTTGCCCGCGCCGTTGGGACCGAGGAGACCGAAGATGCTCCCCGCGGGGATCTCGAAGTCGACGCCCTTCAGGGCGTGCACGTCGCCGAACGACTTCCGGAGACCCTCGACGACGACGACCGGCTCACCCACGGACGCGCATCCTACGGCGCGCGAAGGAAAGCGACATCCGCGTCGCCGTTCCGCCGCACGGCGTCCGGATGTGTAGGGCGTCGTGTGAGACTGCTGGCATGACGAGCGACGCGGGCGCATCCGGCACCTTCCTCCTCGGCGGTGACCTCCCGGTCCACCGCCTCGGTTTCGGCGCGATGCGGGTGACCGGCCGCGGCGTCTGGGGTCCGCCGCCCGACCGGGGCGAGGCGCTGCGGGTGCTGCGTCGCGCGGTCGAGCTCGGCGTGAACCTCATCGACACCGCCGACGCCTACGGCCCCGGGACGAGCGAGGAGCTCATCGCCGAGGCGCTCCACCCGTACCCGGCCGACCTCGTCGTCGCGACGAAGGCCGGCTTCCGGCGGCTCTGGCCGGACCGCTGGGTCGAGGACGGCCGCCCCGAGCACCTCCGCGAGGCCTGCGAGGGGTCGCTGCGGCGCCTGCGGGTCGAGCGCATCGACCTCTGGCAGCTGCACCGCCTCGATCCGAAGGTCCCCGCCGCCGAGCAGCTCGGCGTCGCGCGCGACCTCCAGCGGGAGGGCAAGGTCCGCCACGTCGGGCTGTCCGAGGTCACCGTCGAGCAGCTGGACCTCGCGCGCGAGGAGGTCGGCATCGTCTCGGTCCAGAACCTCTACAACCTGCGCGAACGGAAGTGGGATCCGATGCTGCGCCGCTGCGAGGAACTCGGCATCGCGTTCCTGCCCTGGTACCCGCTCGACGTCGGACGGCTCGCGGAGCCGGGCGGGTACGTCGGGACGATCGCGGAGCGGCTCGGCGCGACGACCGCGCAGGTCGCGATCGCGTGGCTCCTCGCGCGCTCGCCGGTGATGCTCCCGATCCCGGGCACCGGTTCGGTCGCCCACGTCGAGGAGAACCTCGGCGCGGCGGGGCTGCGACTGCTTCCCTCCGACCTCGAGGCGCTCGAGGCCGCCCGACCCTAGGCGACGAGTTCCGCCGCCATCGCGTCGAAGACCCGCGTGTGGAGGTCGACGTCGTCCTCGGTCGTCGCCGGACACATGAGCGCCATGTTGTGGAACGGGGTGAGGAGGATGCCCCGGTTCAGCGCGTAGAGGTGGACGAAGCGCGCGAGGTCGCCGTCGCCCGCCGCCGCCGCCTCGCCGCCGTTGCGGGGCGGGGTCGGCGTGAACCAGTACTCGGCGCGGCAGCCGAGCCGCTGGACCTCCCAGGGGAGCCCGTGGCGCTCGATCGCGTCGCGGGCACCGTCGGCCCACCGCCCGCCGAGCGCGATCATCCGCGCGAAGGCATCGTCGGTGAGGACCTCCTCGAGGGTCGCGCGCATCGCGGCGAGCGAGAGCGCGTTGCCCGAGAGCGTGCCGCCGACGCCGCCGACGTCGGTCGACGGCAGCGTCCGCAGGAACGCCTCGGCCCGTGCGGCGACCTCGGCGGACATCCCGTAGCAGGCGGCCGGGATGCCGGAGGCCAGCGGCTTGCCGATCGTGAACAGGTCGGGCTCGAGGCCCCACGCGCGGGTCGCGCCGCCCGGTCCGGCGCAGATCGTGTGCGTCTCGTCGATGATGAGCAGCGACCCGGCGCGGCGCGTGAGGTCGCGGAGTCCCTCGTGGAATCCGGGCTCGGGCAGCACGATGCCGATGTTCGTGAGCGCGGGCTCGGTGAGGACCGCCGCCACGTCGCCGTGGGCGAGCTCCCGCTCGAGCGCCTCGAGGTCGTTGAACTCCACGACGCGCGTCGTGAGCGCGGGGTCGACCGGCGGACCGATCGAGCCGGGTCGCGACACGACGCGGCCGCCGTCGGTGATCGCGATCGTCTCGTCGACGGAGCCGTGGTAGCACCACGAGAAGACGAGGATCTTCGGGCGTCCGGTGAGCGCGCGCGCGGTGCGGATCGCGAAGCGGTTCGCGTCGGTGGCCGTGAGGCAGAACTGCCACGCGGGCAGGCCGAAGCGCCGGGCGAGTTCCTCGCCGACCGCGATCGCATCCTCGCCGGGGAGCATCGTCGTGATGCCGGCGGGGGCGCGATCCGCGAGCGCCCGCAGGACCGCGTCCGGCGCGTGGCCCGTCATCGCGCCGGTGTCGCCGAGGCACAGGTCGACGTAGGTGTTGCCGTCGACGTCGGTGAAGCGCGCGCCCTTCGCGCGGTCGACGAAGACCGGGAAGGCGCCCGCCCATTCCGACATCCACGGCATCGGCACGCCGGCGAGGAGCGAGCCCCGTGCCCGGCGGTGGAGGTCGGCCGAGCGGGGGTGGGCCGCGACGAAGGCGGCCTCCTCGCGCTCCTGCAGCGCGGCGAGGCGCGCGCGGTCGATCGTCCGGACGGCGGCCATGGCGGGAGCCTCGCCGAGCGGACGGGGAGGCGTCAAGGCCGCGGTAGCGTGGACGGCGTGGAACGGCCGTCCGTCTCTGCCGAGAACCTCCGCCACGCGGCGTCGTTCCTCGTGCGCGGACGCAACCCCGCCGCGACGGTCTACGAGTCGATCGGCCCGTCGTTCTTCCTCGCGCTCGACGAGGGGTGGCTGAACCTCGGTCTGTGGGAGGGAGACGGGAGCGACCCGACCGAGGCGCCCTCCGCGGTCCGGCGGCTCGTCCGGGAGATCGCGTCGGAGCTGCCGCGGGGCGGCGACGTCCTCGACGTCGGCAACGGGCTCGGCGCGCAGGACGGCGTCATCCGCGACGTCGCCGCCCCGCGACGCCTCGTCGCCGCGAACATCACGCTGCGCCAGCTCGCGCTCGGCGCGCCGCGCCTGGCCGCCGCGGACGCGATCGCGGTGAACGCCGACGCCGTGCGCCTGCCGTTCGCCGATGCGTCCTTCGACGGCGTCGTGAGCGTCGAGGCCGCGTTCCACTTCTCGTCGCGCGAGCGCTTCTTCACCGAGGCGTTCCGGGTGCGGCGGCCCGGCGGCGTCCTCACGAGGGCCGACATCCCGACCGTGCGGCGCCCGCGGACGCCGCGGGAGGCCCTCGCGGGGATCTCGCAGCTGCGCCTGTGGGGGCTGCGGACGTCGTCCGCGGCGTCCGCGGGCGCGATCGTCGACGCCGCCGAGCGCGCGGGGTTCACCGACCTCCGCGTCCGGCTCGTCGGGGAGCGGTCGATCGGTCCCGCGCTCCGCTTCGCGCGCGGGCGCCTCGCCGCCGGCGACCGTTCCGCGCCGCTCCTCCTGCGGCTCGGCGCCCGCGCGATGCTCCGCGAGATCGAGCTCCTGTGGGAGCGCGGCCTCCTCGACTACCTGCTCCTCGTCGCGCGCAAGCCCGGCGGCGCGCAACCCTGACCGCTAGCATGGGGCGTCCGCACGAGGGGGAGCCCATGCTGCTCGAGGGGAAGAAGCTGCTCGTCACCGGCGTGCTCACGAAGGAATCGATCGCGTTCTCCGTGGCGCGCGCCGCCCAGGAGCAGGGGGCGGAGATCGTCCTCACGTCGTTCGGCCGCGGGATGAGCCTCACGGAGAAGATCGCGAAGCGGCTGCCCGCCCCCGCCGACGTCCTCGAGCTCGACGTGAACGAGCCCGAGCACCTCGAGCGGGTCGCCGCCGAGCTCGGCGGTCGCTGGCGGACGATCGACGGCTTCCTCCACGCGATCGCGTTCGCGCCGCAGGACGCCCTCGGCGGGAACTTCCTCAACACGGGGTGGGAGAGCGTCGGCACCGCGATCCGCACGAGCGCGTTCTCGCTGAAGGCGCTCGCCGCGGCGCTCCTGCCGCTCATGCGCGAGCGCGGCGGCGCGATCGTCTCCCTCGACTTCGACGCGCGGTTCGCGTGGCCGGTCTACGACTGGATGGGCGTCGCGAAGGCCGGCCTCGAGGCCGTCACCCGCTACCTCGCACGCGACCTCGGCCCGCACGGCATCCGCGTGAACACCGTGTCGGCGGGACCGCTGCGGACGGTGGCGGGCAAGGGCATCCCCGGCTTCGAGGCGATGGCCGACGGATGGTCGCGTCGCGCGCCGCTCGGATGGGACATGACCGATCCCGCCCCCGTCGCCGACACCGTCGTCTTCCTGCTCTCCGACCTCGCGCGCGGGATCAGCGGCGAACTCGTCCACGTGGACGGCGGCTACCACGCGATGGGGACGGAGATCGTCCCGCCCGGCGACTAGGCGGCCGGCAGTTCGAGCGTCGCCGTAACGCCGCCGCCCGGCGTCGCCGCGAGCTTCAGGGTCCCGCCCTCCGCGGTCGCGAGTTCGCGCGCGAGCGGCAGCCCGAGCCCGGCGCCCCCCGCCGCGCGATCGCGGCTCGCGTCCGGCCGGGCGAACCGGTCGAAGACCCGCTCGAGCTCCTCGGGCGGCAGCCCGCGGCCGTGGTCGGTCACCGTCACGCGGTAGCGCGCACCCTGCTTCGACCACCGCAGTTCCGCCGCGCCGCCGGCGTAGCGAGCGACGTTCTCGAGGAGGACGTCGAGGACGGATTCCGTCGCCATCGCGTCGCCGAGCGCGACCGCGTCGCCGCCCTCGATCTCGAGGTGCGTGCCGTGGACGCGCTGGCTCCGGTCGGCCGCCGAGCGGCAGACCTCGGCGAGGTCGAAGGGCAGCCGGTCGAGCGCCATGTCGCGCCGCTCCGCGCGGGCGAGCAGGAGCAGCCGCTCGGTCGTCCCCGTCATGTAGTCGATCTCCTCGAGGACCTGGTTGCCGAGGTCGGGCTGGTGCGGCGCGAGCACCTCGACGCCGGCGCGGATGAAGGTGAGCGGGGTCCGCAGCTCGTGCGAGGCGTCCGACGCGAAGCGCCGCTGCGCCTCGTAGGACCACTGGATCGGCCGCATCGAACGACCGGAGAGCCACCAGCCGACCGCGCCGCTCAGCAGGAACGCGGCGGCCGCGCCGAACCACAGGAGGCGCCGCACCTGGTCGAGCGTCTGGGTCACCCGGTCGAGCGATCGGGCCATCACGACGACGATGACGCGCCCGCCGGAGAGCGCGAGGGCACGCGTCACCATCCGGGTCGTGTCGCCGCTCGGTACGACCACGTCGACGAGCGGCTCGGACTGGGGGCGGAGCCACGAGGGGAGCGGGTTCGGGACCGCGATCGGGGTGCCGTCGGTCGCGAACACGGCGGCGATCGTCGAGGCGTCCGAGGGGTCCTCGCGCGATTCGATGTAGGGGTCCTCGCCGCCGTTCAGGCGGAGCCGCTCCATCTCCGTGCGGGTCGCCTCGAGGAGCTCGCGGGTCTCCTGGCGGTCGATCTCGCGGGACAGCACCGCGACCCCGATGCTCCCGAGGCCGATGAGGATCACGAAGAGCGCGACGACGTTCGTGAGCGCGAGCCGGATCCGCAGCGATCGGAACATCAGCGACCGAGCACGTAGCCGACGCCGCGCACGGTGTGGATGAGGTCGCCGGCCGCGCCGAGCTTTCGGCGGAGGTAGTGGACGTAGAGGTCGACGACCTTCGTGTGGGCGTCGAAGTCGAAGTTCCAGACGAGCTCCTTCAGCTGCGTCCGCGTGAGGACCCGGCCCGCGTTCTCGAGGAGGCAGCGCAGGAGCTCGAACTCCTTCGCGGTGAGGTCCACCTCGTGGCCGTCCGCCCAGACGCGGTGCGCCTCCCGGTCCATCTCGATCGGTCCGTGCGACAGGCGCGGGTCGGCGGCGGAGCGTCGCGCGACGGCGTCGATGCGGGCGAGGAGTTCCTCGAAGGCGAAGGGCTTCACGAGGTAGTCGTCCGCCCCCGCGCGCAGCCCCTGAACCTTGTCGGGGACGGTGTCGCGCGCGGTGAGCAGGAGCACCGGGAGGTCGCTGCCGTCGTCGCGGAGCGCCTTGAGGATCGAGAGTCCGTCGCGGCCCGGGAGCATCAAGTCGAGGACGGCGAGGTTGAAGCGGCCCGAGGACGCGAGCTGGAGCCCGGTGTCGCCGTCGAGCGCGGTCTCGACCTCGTGGCCGAGCGACCGGAGGCGGCTCGCGACGAGGTCGATCAGGCGTCGGTCGTCCTCGACGAGCAGCAGGCGGAGCCCCGGCATCGCGTTCCTCCCTTGTGTCCGGGCCGAGAGTCTTACCGGATTCCTACCGCGCGCCAACCGGCGGGGGAGGCCGCTGGCCCATACTCGGTGTGTTCCACCGCGGACCGCGGAAACGGGCTCGAGCGAGGAGCCCCGGTGCGCGGGGCCGGTCGTGCCGGCCGTCGGGGCCCCTCCCCCGACGGCAGCACCTATCCGGCCCTCCGTATCCTCTCGATGTGGGAACCCGTCGACTCACGTCCTTCAGCCACGGCGCCGGCTGCGGCTGCAAGCTCGGGCCCGCGGAACTGCGCGGTGTGCTCGGCGGCCTCGATCTCCCCGCGACGACCGAGGATGTCCTCGTCGGCTCGGAGACGGGCGACGACGCGGCGGTCGTGCGCCTCGGCGACGGCCGTGCACTCGTCGCGACCCTCGACTTCTTCACGCCGATCGTCGACGACGCCCGCGACTGGGGGCGCATCGCCGCGACGAACGCGCTCTCCGACGTCTACGCGATGGGCGCGACGCCGCTCCTCGCGCTGAACGTCGCCGGCTGGCCCGCCGACGAGCTGCCCCTCGAGCTCCTCGGCGAGGTCCTCCAGGGCGGCGCGGACGTCGCGCGCGCGGCCGGCGTGCCGGTCCTCGGCGGCCACACGATCACCGACCCGGAGCCGAAGTACGGCATGGTCGCCGTCGGCCTCTTCGACGAGGCCGATCTCGTCCGCAACGATCGCGCGACGCCGGGCGCGACGCTCTTCCTCACGAAGCCGATCGGTGTGGGGATCGTGACGACCGGCGTGAAGCGCGGCGTCGTCGCGCCGGGGGAGGAGCGCGCCGCCGTGGAGCTCATGACGACGCTGAACGCGGACGCCGCCGCCGCGATGCG
>JBJTYK010000107.1:0-12426 GCA_046082745.1 Actinomycetota bacterium
AAGCCGCCGACCGCAGCGGCACGCGTCCCGGAGGCGAACACCGACCCCGTGACCGACGCCGCCGCGGTCGTCCACGAGGTCCGCGCCCGTGCCGCGGCCGCGGGGCTCTGCGACGTCTTCCCCGTCGGTGCCATCACCCGCGGTCTCGCCGGCGAGGAGATGAGCGAGATCGGCGAGCTCTACGAGGCGGGCGTCCGGGTCCTGTCCGACGACGGGCGGGTCGTGCCGAGCGCGCGCGTCCTTCGGAACGCGCTCACGTACGCCCGCGCCTTCCCGGGCCTCGTGATCGCCGAGCACGCCGACGACCCGACGCTCGCCGAGGGCGGGCTGGTCCACGAGGGCGTCGTCTCGTACTCGCTCGGCCTCGCGGGGGTCCCCCGCGAGGCCGAGGAGATCGTCGTCGCGCGTGACATCGCGCTCGCGCGCCTGACCGGCGGCCGCATCCACTTCTGCCACCTCTCCTCGGCGGGCTCCGTCGAGCTCGTGCGTCGCGCGAAGGCCGAGGGCCTCGCGGTGACGGCGGAGGTCACGCCGCACCACCTCGCGCTCACGCACGACGCGCTCGCGACGTACGACACGAGCCTGCGCGTGAACCCGCCGATCCGCGCTGCCGAGGACCGCGAGGCCCTGCGGGCCGGTCTCGCCGACGGCACGATCGACGTCGTCGCGACCGACCACGCGCCCCATGCGCCGGAGGAGAAGGAGGTCGAGTTCGACCAGGCGCCACCCGGCACGATCGGGCTCGAGACCGCGCTCGCCGTCGTCCTCACCGACCTCGTCGCCCCGGGTCTCCTCGACCTGCGGCGCGCGATCGAGGCGCTCTCGACGTCACCGGCGCGCATCCTCGGCGCGAACGGCCACGGGGGTCCGATCGCGTCCGGTGCGCCAGCGAACCTCGTGCTGTTCGACCCGGAGGCCACGTGGACCGTGGCTCCGCCGTACGCGTCCCGGAGCCGCAACTCCGCGTTCGCGGGCCGGGAGCTCCGCGGCCGCGTCGTCGCGACGTTCCTCCGCGGCGAAGCCGTCGTCCTCGAGGGGCGGGCGCGCCGGTGACCCGGGCCGCCCTCCTCGCCCTCGAGGACGGCACGGTGTTCCGGGGCCGGGCCTTCGGGGCGCCGGGGGAGCGCTTCGGCGAGGCGGTCTTCAACACGGGGATGTCGGGCTACCAGGAGGTCCTCACCGATCCGTCGTACGCCCGGCAGATCGTCGCGATGACCTCCCCGCAGCAGGGGAACTACGGCACGAACGCCGAGGATGCGGAGTCGCGCGCCGTCCGGGTCGCCGGCTTCGTCGTCCGGGAGGTCGCGCGACGCGCCTCGAACTGGCGGAGCGAGCGGACCCTGCCGGCGATCCTCGAGGCGGCCGGCGTCCCCGGCATCGAGGGCATCGACACGCGGGCGCTCACGCTCCGCCTGCGCGACGCGGGCGCGATGCGCGCGGCGATCTCGACCGAGGACCTCGACCCGGCATCGCTCGTCGACCGCGTTCGCGCGAGCGAGGGCATGGAGGGCGCCGACCTCGCGCGCGGGGTCTCGTGCGAGCGACCGTGGGAGGCCGCCTCGCTCGTCGGCGCGGCGAGCCGCGATCGCGGACGCGTGTTCCGGGTGGCCGCCTACGACTTCGGCATGAAGACCGACATCCTGCGGCGGCTCGCCGACGCGGGCTGCGAGACGACCGTCTTCCCCGCGGCGACGCCGCCGGGGGAGGTCGAGGGGTTCGACGGCATCTTCCTCAGCAACGGACCCGGCGATCCGGCGGCCACGCGCTACGGCGTCGATGCCGTGCGGCACTTCCTGGGGACGGTACCGGTGTTCGGCATCTGCCTCGGCCACCAGCTCCTCGGGCTCGCGCTCGGCGGCCGCACGCGGAAGATGAAGTTCGGCCACCGCGGCGCGAACCAGCCGGTCCTCGACCGCGAGACGGGCCGCGTCGAGATCACGAGCCACAACCACGGCTTCGAGGTCGACCCGGCCTCGTTCCCCGGATCCGCGGGGAGCCGGGACGATCGCGCGCCCGTCGTCGTCGACTCGCCCGCGGGCCGCGTCGCGCTCACGCACTGGAACCTGAACGACGGGGTGCTCGAGGGGCTCCGGTGCCTCGACGTGCCCGCGTTCTCGGTGCAGTACCACCCCGAGGCCGCGCCGGGCCCCCACGACGCGAGCCACCTCTTCGACCGCTTCCGCACGCTCATGGGGGCCTGATGCCGAGGCGCACCGACCTCCGGAAGATCCTCGTCGTCGGATCGGGCCCGATCGTCATCGGGCAGGCCTGCGAGTTCGACTACTCCGGCACGCAGGCCTGTCGGGTCCTGCGCGGCGAGGGCTTCGAGGTCGCGCTCGTGAACTCGAATCCCGCGACGATCATGACCGACCCCGAGTTCGCCGACCGCACGTACGTCGAGCCGCTCACGCCGGCGTCGGTCCTGTCGGTCCTCGAGCGCGAACGGCCCGACGCGCTCCTGCCGACGCTCGGCGGGCAGACGGCGCTGAACATCGCCGTCGCGCTCGCGGAGTCCGGTGATCTCGACCGCCTCGGCATCCGGCTCATCGGCGCGAACCTCGAGGCGATCCGTCGCGCCGAGGATCGCAGCGGGTTCCAGCGGGCGATGGAGGAGGCGGGCCTGCCGATCCCGAACGCGGGGACGGCCACCTCCGTCGACGAGGCGCTCGCGATCGCCGAGCGCGTGGGCTACCCGGTCATCGTCCGGCCGTCGTTCACCCTCGGCGGCGGCGGCGGCGGATTCGCCGACGACGCCGAGGGGCTCCGTGCCCTCGCCGCGCGTGGGCTCGAGCAGAGCCCGGCCCACGAGATCCTCGTCGAGGAGTCGATCGCGGGCTGGAAGGAGTTCGAGCTCGAGGTCATGCGGGATGCCGCCGACAACGCCGTCATCATCTGCTCGATCGAGAACCTCGACCCGATGGGCGTCCACACCGGTGACTCGATCACCGTCGCGCCGGCGCAGACGCTCACCGACCGCGAGTACCAGGTGCTCCGCGACATGGCGCTGCGCTGCATCCGGGCGATCGGCGTCGAGACGGGCGGCTCGAACATCCAGTTCGCGGTGAACCCCGAGGACGGCCGGGTCGTCCTCATCGAGATGAACCCCCGCGTCTCGCGCTCGTCGGCCCTCGCCTCGAAGGCGACCGGCTTCCCGATCGCGAAGATCGCGGCGCTCCTCGCCGTGGGCTACCGCCTCGACGAGGTCGTGAACGACATCACGGGGGAGACCCCGGCGGCCTTCGAGCCGACGCTCGACTACGTCGTCGTGAAGATCCCGCGGTTCGCCTTCGAGAAGTTCCCCGGGGCGGACCCGGTCCTCGGCTCGACGATGAAGTCCGTCGGCGAGGTCATGGCGATCGGGCGGACGTTCAAGGAGGCGCTCGGGAAGGCGTGGCGGTCGATGGAGCGGGCAGGCGCCGACCTCGGGGGCGACGCCCCCGACGCCGTCGCCGGCCCGCTCGAGGACCTCGCGGTCCCGACCGAGGACCGGCTCCGCCGGCTCGAGGCCGCGCTCCGCGCGGGGGCGAGCGTCGACGAGGTCGCCGCGGCGTCCCGGATCGACCCGTGGTTCGTCGATCAGATCGCGCAGGTCGTCGAGGGCGCGGCCGCGCTCCGCGGCCGCGTCCTCGACGAGCTCGACGCCGAGACGCTCCGCGACGCGAAGCGGCTCGGGCTCTCCGACGGGCGCGTCGCCGCGCTCACGGGGTCGAGCGCCGCGGGGGTCGGGGCGCGGCGTCGCGCCCTCGGCGTCATGCCGGTCTTCAAGACCGTCGACACCTGCGGCGGCGAGTTCCCCGCCCGCACCCCGTACCACTACTCCGCCTACGAAGACGAGGACGAGGTCCGTCCGGCGGACCGACCGCGCGTGCTCATCCTCGGCGCGGGTCCGAACCGCATCGGCCAGGGCATCGAGTTCGACTACGCCTGCGTCCACGCGGCCTACGCCGTCCGGGCCGCCGGCCTCGAGGCCGTCATGCTGAACTCGAATCCGGAGACCGTCTCGACGGACTACGACACGAGCTCGCGGCTGTACTTCGAGCCGGTCGACGCCGAGGACGTCCTCGCCGTCTGCGAGGCGGAGCGGCCGATGGGCGTCATCGTGCAGTTCGGTGGCCAGACGCCCCTGAAGCTCGCGCCGGTGCTCGAGGCCGCGGGGTTCCCGGTGCTCGGCACGCCGCCGGCGGCGATCGACCTCGCCGAGGACCGCGGGAAGTTCGCCGAGGTCTGCGCGGAGCTCGGGGTCGCCGCGCCCCCGCACGGCGAGGCCCGAACCCTCGAGGAGGCGCGCGCGGTCGCGGCGCGGATCGGGTACCCGATCGTCGTGCGACCGTCCTACGTGCTCGGCGGCCGGGCGATGGAGATCGTCTACGGCGAGGACGAACTCGAGCGCTTCGTGCGCACCGCCGCGGCCGCCTCGCCCGACCATCCGGTCCTCCTCGACCGCTTCCTCGAGGGCGCGATCGAGGTCGACGTCGACGCCGTGTGCGACGGGACCGACGTGTTCATCGGCGCGGTCATGGAACACATCGAGGAGGCCGGCGTCCACTCCGGCGACTCGTCCTGCGCGATCCCGCCGGCGACGCTCGCCGACGACGAGGTCGCGGAGGTCGAACGGATCACGCGCGCCCTCGCGCGCCGGCTCGGCGTCCGCGGGCTGCTGAACCTCCAGCTTGCGGTGAAGGACGAGCGGGTCTGGGTGCTCGAGGCGAACCCGCGCGCGTCGCGGACCGTCCCGTTCGTCTCGAAGGTCTCGGGGGTGCCGCTCGCGAAGGTGGCGACCCGCGTCCTCCTCGGCGCGTCGCTCGCGGACCTCGTGGAGGAGGGGATCGTGCCGAGCGACCCGCGGCACTACCTGCTGCTGCCGTACACCGCGGTGAAGGCCGCGGTGCTGCCCTTCGGGCGCTTCCCCGGCGTCGACACCGTCCTCGGCCCGGAGATGCGCTCGACGGGGGAGGTCATGGGTGTCGACGCCGACCCGGGCCGCGCGCTCGCGAAGGCTTTCATCGCCGCGGGCACCCGCCTGCCGGTGTCGGGCCGCGTCTTCGTCTCGGTCGCGAACCGCGACAAGCGCTCGATCGTCTTCCCGGCCCTGCGGCTCGCCGAGCTCGGGTTCGAACTCCTCGCGACGGCCGGCACCGCCTCGGTGCTCGAGCGCGCGGGCGTCCCGGTGGAGCGCGTCCGCAAGCTGAGCGAGGGCGGTGCGGGGATCGTCGACCGGATCCGTGCGGGCGAGATCGCGATGGTCGTGAACACGCCCTTCGGCCGGGGCGCGCGCACCGACGGCTACTACATCCGCACCGCCGCCGCGACGGCGGGCATCCCGTGCATCACGACGTTCCCCGGGGTCCTCGCGGCGGTACGCGGGATCGAGGCGATCCGCCGCGGGGGCGCCGGCCCGCGGAGCCTCCAGGAGCTCCACGCCCTCGCCGCGTCGACGCGCGCCGTCCAGCCGCGTCTGCCCGAGGCCCAAGGAGCGGAGGTGGCCTCGTGAAGCGCATGCGCGCGGAGGTCCTGAACGTCCGGAAGGCCGGCCCGTATCAGTCGGTCACGCTCGTCGCGCCGGAGATCGCCGAGCGCGCGCGGCCCGGACAGTTCGTCTCGATCGCGGTGCCGGCGGACCGCGCGTCGCTCCTGCGGCAGCCGTACACGATCTCCCAGGCCTCGCGTCGCGGCGGCTGGGCGGGCACCCTCGAGTTCTCCGTCGACCCGCGCCACCCGGACACCGCCTGGCTCGCGGGGCTCCGCGCGCACGGGACCGTCGACGCGATCGGCCCGCTCGGCACGGGGTTCTCGTACCCCGCGAAGCTCACGAACTGCCTCCTCGTCGCGGAGGGGCTCGCCGCCGCGGGGATGTACTTCCTCGCGCAGGAGCTCCGCGCGCGCGGCAAGCGCGTCGACCTCGTGATCGGGGCGTCGACGCAGGACGACATCTTCAAGGTCATCGAGGGCAAGCGCGTGTCGTCGGGGATCACGATCGTCACGGAGGACGGCTCGGTCGGGGAGGCGGGGACGATCGCCTCCGCGCTCGCGGGGGCGGCCGACGCGTTCGGCTCGCAGGTCGTCTACGCCGCCGGTCCCCGGGGAACGCTGCGCCAGGTCGCCGGCTTCTGCGCGGAGCGCTCGCTGCCGGCGCAGATCCTCGTCGAGGAGGCGATGGCCTGCGGGATGGGCCTGTGCTTCACCTGCGTCGTGCCGGTCCTGCGCAAGGACGGGTCGGGCTTCGATCACCTCCGCGCCTGCGCCGACGGTCCGGTCTTCAACCCCGGGCGGGTGCTCTGGGAACGCTGGTGCGGTCCCGACGACGCGGAGACGGGCGACGAGCCCGCGGCGGACGGGGACTCGGTCTGATGGCGGGCCGTCCGTCGCTCGGCGTCGACCTCGCGGGCATCGCGCTGCCGCTGCCGATCGTCGCCGCCTCGGGGTGCCTCGGCGACGGCCGCGACGGCACGGGCCTCGTCGACGGCCGACGACTCGGCGCGATCGTCACGCGAACGCTCACCGCGTCGCCCTCGCCGGGCGGACCCACGCCGCGGCTCGCGCAGACGCCGTCGGGGCTCCTCACCGCGATCGGCATGCAGAACCCGGGCGTCGACTCCTTCCTCGAGGAGGACCTCCCGCGACTGCGGGAACTCGGACCGCCGATCATCGTGTCGATCGGCGGGCGTCGGGTCGAGGACTTCCTCCGCGTCTGCCACAGCCTCCACGAGGCGCCCGGCGTCGTGGCGCTCGAGGTCTACCTCTCCTCGCCCGACGACGAACGTTCGGGGACGTTCGCCTCGCGGATGGACCGCACGATCGAGGTCGTCGGCGCGGTCTCGCGGTTCACGCGGTTCCCGGTGTTCGCGAAGCTCCCGCTCCTCGGCCCGGAGCTCGTCGACGTGGCGCACGCGTGCGTGCGCGCGGGGGCCCACGGGCTCACGCTCATCGACGGGGTCCCCGGGCTCGCGATCGACACCGCGACCCGACGTCCCGCGCTCGCAGCGACCTACGGGCTCCTGTCGGGGCCGACGCTGCGGCCGATCGCGCTCGCCGCGGTCCACCGGGTGGCCTCCGCGATGCCGACCGTCCCGCTCATGGGCGTCGGCGGGATCGCGACGGGCAACGACGCGGCGGAGTTCCTCCTCGCGGGCGCGTGGGCGGTCCAGGTCGGCACCGCGATGCTCGTCGATCCCGACGCGCCGGTGCGCATCGGACGGGAACTCGCCGAACTCCTCCGCGCGCGCGGTCTCGCGTCGCCCGCGGACCTCCGCGGTCGCCTGCGCGAGGGGGTCGCCGAAGAGGAGGACCCGGACCGGTGATCCCGCGCCCGGAGAACCCGCTCATCGCGGCGCTCGACGTCCCGACGCTCGCGCGCGCCGAGGAGCTCGCCGCGGTCCTCGCGCCCCACGTCGCGATCCTCAAGGTGGGCCTCGAGCTCTTCTGCGCGGAGGGGCCCGCCGCGGTCCGACGCGTCGCGGCGCACGCGCCGGTGTTCCTCGACCTGAAGCTCCACGACATCCCGAACACCGTCGAGGGCGCGGCCCGCCGCTGCGGGACGCTCGGCGTGCGGATGCTCACCGTCCACGCGCTCGGCGGCGAGGCGATGGTCGCAGCGGCGGCGCGCGGGATCCGCGCGGGGGCCGAGGAGGTCGGCGCGCCGCCGCCCCTCCTCGTCGCGGTGACGGTCCTCTCGTCGCTCGCGGGGGAGGGACTCGCCTCGCCGGCGTCGCTCGCCTACGAGGCGCGCGCCGCCGGCGCCGACGCGATCGTGGTGTCGGGCGGTGACGTCGCGGTCGTCCGCGAGGCGCTCGGTGACGACGTCGTCCTCGTCGTCCCCGGCGTCCGGCCGGCGGGCTCGAACGGCGACGACCAGGTGCGCGTCCTCACGCCGCCGGAGGCGATCGAGGCCGGGGCGGACTACCTCGTCGTCGGTCGCCCGATCACCGCCGCGACCGACCCGGCGTCGGCCGCCCGCGGCATCCTCGCGTCGGTCCGCTGACGCGCCCGTGGCTATACTCCGCTCCCCGACGGGGCGTTCCGACGACACCGCGAGGAGGACGGACATGGCCCTACCGACGCTCACCGACGAGCAGCGACGTGCCGCGCTCGAGAAGGCGGCGGCGGCGCGTCGCAAGCGCGCCGGTCTGAAGGCGGAGCTGAAGTCGGGTCGCCGGTCGCTCCGCGACGTCCTCGCCCGCGACGACGACGAGACGGTCGCGAAGATGAAGGTCTCCGCGGTCCTCGAGGCGCTCCCGGGTGTCGGGAAGGTGCGCGCGCGCAAGATCATGGAGCGCCTCGACATCTCCGCCACCCGCCGCATCCGCGGACTCGGGGCGAAGCAGCGCGACGCGCTCCTCGCCGAGTTCCCGAAGTAGCGAGCGACGCCGATCGCCCGCGGAAGGCTCTTCGTCCTCGCCGGACCGTCCGGGACCGGGAAGGGCACCGTCGTGCGCCGCGTCCTCGAGCGCCTGCCGACGGTCGAGCTCTCGGTTTCGGCGACCACGCGCGCGCCGCGGCCCGGGGAGCGCGACGGCGTCGACTACCGGTTCGTCTCCGACGCCGCCTTCGACGACCTCGTCGCCTCGGGCGGCCTCCTCGAGTGGGCCGAGATCGTCGGCCACCGCTCGGGGACGCCCGCCGCGCCGGTCGAGGAGGCCCTCGCGGCCGGGCGCGACGTCCTCCTCGAGATCGACGTCCAGGGGGCGGGCTGGGTGCGTCGACGCATGCCGGAGGCGGTCCTCATCTTCCTCGCGCCGCCCTCGCTCGAGGAACTCGAGCGACGCCTGCGGAGCCGCGGGACGGAGTCGGAGGAATCGATCCGCAGGCGCATCGCGGCCGCGGAGGTCGAACTCGGGGAGCGGGGCCGCTTCGACCACGTCGTCGTGAACGACGACCTCGACCGGGCGACCGCGGAGGTCGCCGCTATACTGGGCCGAACCCCGACCGGAGGCGCTCCCCGATGATCGAGCCGAAGATCGACGACCTGCTCGCGCAGACCGACTCCAAGTACACGCTCGTGATCCTCTCCGCCCGTCGGGCGCGCGAGATCAACTCGTACTACCAGCAGCTCGGCGAGGGCCGCGCGGAGTTCGTGCCGCCGCTCGTCGAGTCCGGGCTGCAGAGCAAGCCGCTCACGATCGCGCTCCGGGAGATCGCGGAGGGCAAGGTCGTGGCCGAACAGCCGGAGCCCTCCGACGACGAGTAGTCCGCTCGCGGGGCGGCGCGTCCTCCTCGGGGTCACCGGAGGCATCGCCGCCTACAAGGCCTGCATCCTCGCCCGGTCGCTCGCGACCGTCGGCGCCCGCGTGACGACCGTCCTCACCCGCTCGGCCGAACGCTTCGTCGGGGCCGCGACGTTCGCCGGACTCACCGGGGGCCCGGTCCACGCGTCGCTCTGGGAGGACCCCGGCCGCGTCCTCCACGTCGACCTCGCGCACGCGATCGACCTGGCGGTCGTCGCGCCCGCGACGGCGAACGTCCTCGCGAAGCTCGCGAACGGCATCGCCGACGACCTGCTCACCGCCACGCTCCTCGAGACGGACGCCCCGGTCCTCGTCGCGCCGGCGATGCACACCGGGATGTGGGAGCACCCTGCGACGAGGGAGAACGCCGAGCGGCTCGCGTCGCGCGGCGTCCGCTTCGTCGGTCCGGTGCGCGGTCCGCTCGCGCACGGCGACGCCGGGGTCGGTCGCCTCGCCGAGCCCGCCGACATCCTCCTCGCCGCCGAGGACCTCGCCACGCGCGGTCGCGACCTCGCGGGTCGGCGGATCGTCGTGACGGCGGGACCGACGCACGAGCCGATCGATCCGGTGCGCTTCCTCGGGAACCGCTCGAGCGGTCGCATGGGATTCGCGATCGCCGCGGAGGCCTTCGCGCGGGGGGCCGACGTGACGCTCGTCGCCGGACCGACCGCGCTCGCGCCGCCGACCGGGCCGCGCATCGTCCGCGTCGAGACGGCCGAGGAGATGCGCGCCGCGACCCTCGAGGCGTCGGCGGTCGCCGACGCCGTCGTCATGGCCGCTGCCGTCGCCGACTTCCGTCCCGCCCGCGCCGCCGACGCGAAGCTCCGCAAGGACGCGGGCGTGCCCGACCTCGCCCTCGAGCCGACGCCCGACATCCTGCGGGAGCTCGCGGCCCGCGACGGCCGACCGGTCCTCGTCGGCTTCGCCGCGGAGACCGAGGAGCCGACCGTCGCGGGCCGCCGGAAGCTCGAGGGCAAGGGCGTCGACCTCCTCGTCGCGAACCTCGTCGGCCGGGAGGGGACGGGGTTCGGCTCGGAGACGAACGACGCCGCGATCCTCGCCGCCGACGGGGCGGACGAGCCCCTGCGCCGGTGGACGAAGACGGAGCTCGCGACCGCCCTGTGCGACCGGCTCGCGAAGCTGCTGACCGGCTGACCGGGTCGGGCACCCCGGCTATACTCCGCGCACGATGAGCCCCCGGAGCCTGTTCTCGTCCGAGTCCGTCACCGAGGGGCACCCCGACAAGCTCGCCGACCGCATCTCCGACAGCGTGCTCGACGCGATCCTCGCGGTCGACCCCGCGGGGCGGGTCGCGTGCGAGACCCTCGTCACGACCGGCCTCGTCGTCGTCGCGGGCGAGATCACGACCTCGGGCTACGTCGAGATCCCCGCGGTCGTGCGTCGCGCGGTGACCGACATCGGCTACACCGACGCGAACTTCGGCATCGACGGCGCGAACTGCGGCGTGATGACCTCGATCCAGGGTCAGTCGCCCGACATCGCGATGGGCGTGGACGACGCGCTCGAGCGCCGCACGGGCGCCGCGAGCGACGAGCTCGACAGCCTCGGCGCCGGCGACCAGGGGATGATGTTCGGCTACGCCTGCCGCGAGACCGAGGACCTCATGCCGGTGCCGATCGCGATGGCGCACCGCCTCGCCCGTCGCCTCGCCGACGTCCGGAAGGCCGGCGTCCTGCCGTACCTGCGACCCGACGGCAAGAGCCAGGTGTCGATCGAGTACGAGGACGGCCGCCCCCGGCAGGTCCACACGGTGCTCATCTCGACGCAGCACGCCGCCGAGGTCGACGTCGACGGGATGCTCCGCACCGACGTCGAGCAGCACGTCATCGACCCGGTCCTCACGGAGTTCGGCCTCGACGCCGACGGCTGCCGCATCCTCGTGAACCCGACGGGCCGCTTCGAGATCGGTGGCCCCCGCGCCGACACCGGTCTCACGGGACGCAAGATCATCGTCGACACCTACGGCGGGATGGCGCCGCACGGCGGCGGCGCCTTCTCGGGCAAGGACCCGACGAAGGTCGACCGGTCGGCCGCCTACATGGCGCGCTACGTCGCGAAGAACCTCGTCGCCGCCGATGTCGCGGAGCGGCTCCAGATCCAGGTCGCGTACGCGATCGGCACGGCGCACCCGGTGTCGCTCCTCGTCGAGACCTTCGGCACCGCGAAGGTCGACCCGGCGCGCATCGAGACGGTCGTGCGCCAGGCGTTCGACTTCCGCCCCGCGGCGATCATCCGTGACCTCGACCTGCGACGGCCGATCTACCAGGAGACGGCCGCCTACGGGCACTTCGGTCGCAAGGAGTTCCCCTGGGAGGCGACCGATCGCGCGGATGAGCTCCGCCGCGCGCTCGCCTGACCCGACCCTCTCCGGTCCGGTCGAGGTCTGCGTCGACCGTCCGGTCCTCGCGCTCGACCGTCCCTTCACGTACGCGGTCCCCGAGGGGATGGCGGTGCGCGTCGGGTCGATCGTGCAGATCGCCTTCCACGGCCGCAGGATCCACGGCTGGGCGCTCGGCCCATCCGACCCCGTCCCGCGCATGCAGCCGGTCCGCGGCGTACTCTCGCCGGTGCCGGCGTTCGACGCCACGATGCTCGAGCTGCTGCGCTGGATGTCGGAGCGCTACGTCGCGCCGCTCGCGACGATGATCGACCGCGCCGTCCCGCCTCGGGTCGCCGGGGAGGAGGCGGACGCGCCGGAGCCGCGACCGCCGGACGTCCCGCAGGCGCCCCCGCCCTCCGTCCTGCCGACGTACGACGGGGGCCCGGACCTCCTGCGCGCGATCGCGGGCGGCGGCGGTGGCGCGGCGCTGCTCCGCCCCGGAGCGACCGACGCCGCGACGGTCGCCGTCGAGGCCGTGGGCGCCGCGCTCGCGTCGGGACGAACGGCGATCGTCGTCGTCCCCGAGGCCGATCCGCTGCCCGCGACCGCGGTCGCCCTCCGGGAGGCCTTCGGTCCCTCGGTCGCGCTCTTCCTCGGCGGCGACCGGCGCGAGCGCTACCGGGCATGGCTCGACATCCGCGGCGGACGACACGCGGTCGTCGTCGGCACGCACCCCGCGGTCTTCGCGCCGCTCCCGGACCTCGGACTCGTCCTCGTGTCGCGCGAGGGTCACGGACAGCATCGCGAGGAGCGCGCGCCGCACGCGAACGTCCGTGAGGTCGCGGCCGCGCGCGCGCGCCTCGA
>JBJTYK010000108.1:0-9117 GCA_046082745.1 Actinomycetota bacterium
TGCGGCGACGACGCGGACGCGAAGGCGGCGGTCGGCGCGATCGCCGAGGCGATCCCGGGGCTGCGGTGGGTGGACTGCGGTCCGCTCGCGCAGGCGCGGATCGTCGAGCAGCTCACCGCGGTCCTCATCTCGGTGAACCGCACGTACCGGCTGCGCGGTGCGGGGTTCCGCCTCACGGGCCGCGACGCGTGGGGGAGGGCCGATGGCTGACGCGGGTCGGCTCGTGCGGATCGACGACACGAGCCTCCACGTCGTGACGCGGGGGGACGGCCCGCTGCCGCTCCTCGTCCTCCATGGCGGTCCCGGTTTCGACCACGTCGAGTTCGCCGACTACCTCGATCCGCTCGGCGACCTCTGCACGCTCCTGCTCGTCGACCAGCGCGCGCAGGGTCGCTCCGCGCGCGACACCGCCCCGTTCACCTGGACGCTCGAGCGGATGGCCCAGGATGTCACGATGCTCGCGCTCGCGCTCGGCCTGTCCCGCTATGCGGTCTTCGGCCACTCGTACGGCGCGTTCGTCTCCCTCCAGCACGCGATCGACCATCCCGGACACCCGGCGGCGTCGATCGTGTGCTGCGGCGTGCCGGCGACGCGATTCCTCGAGGTGACCCCCGAGCACCTCGCGCGCGTCGAGCCCGCCGAGCGCCGTGAGCGCTTCGAGCGCGCCTTCGCCGACGAGGCGTCGGTCGAGACGCCGGAGCAGATGTGGCGGATGTTCGTCGAGAGCGCGCCGTTCTACTTCGCCGATCTCGACGATCCGCGCATCGCCGAGTACATCGAGAAGATCTCGGACTCGGTCTTCGCGCCGGAGGTCACGCGGGGCGCCGCGCAGGAGGGCTACCGGATCGAGCTCGAGGAGCGCCTCGACGAGATCCCGACGCCGCTCCTCGCGCTCGGCGGTCGGCACGACCGCGTCTGCCCGCCCGAGGCCTCGGAGGCGATCGCCGCCGGGGTGCCCGGCGCGCGGCTGCGCATCTTCGAGCGGTCGGGCCACTTCCCGTTCGTCGAGGAGCCGGAGGCGTTCCTCGAGGTCGTCCGGGACTTCCTCGGGCCGATCGCGCGCGCCTCGGGCTAGTCGATCACCGCGAGCGTCTGACCGACCTGCACGACCTGCCCCGCCTCGATCGGCAGCTCCGAGACGGTGCCCTCGCGCGGGGCGGGGATCGCGTTCTCCATCTTCATCGCCTCGAGGATGCACAGGACGTCGCCCGCCTCGATCGACTGGCCGGGCTCGACGAGGACGCGGACGATCTTCCCCTGCATCGGCGCGGCGATCACGCTGTGGACGCCGTGGCCGTGGTGGCCCTGGTGGCGCACGAGCGGGCCGGGGGCGGCGGGTCGGCGCTGGTCGAACACGCGGATCGGCACGCGGCGGCCACCGACCTCGACGACGAGTTCCGCCGGAACGGTGGGCCGCGCGACCGCGCCCCCGAGCGGCGTCCCCGCGTCGGTCGGGAGCGGCGAGGAGCGGAGCGCCCGCTCGAGCCAGGTCGTCGTGTGGGTCCCCGCCCGGAACTCCTCGCTCTCGAGGACCCACCGGAGCAGCGGGATCGTCGTCGGGACGCCCTCCACGTCGAAGTCCGCGAGCGCGCGGAGCATGCGCTGGCGGGCCCGCTCGCGGGTCTCGCCCGAGACGATCACCTTCGCGAACATCGAGTCGTAGTCCGCGGGGATCTCGCGCCCTTCGGCGATGCCCGCGTCGACGCGGACGAACGGCCCGGAGGGTTCCCGGTAGCGCTGCACGCGCCCGGGGCCGGGGAGGAAGTTCCGCGCCGGATCCTCGGCGTTCACCCGGCACTGGATCGCGTGGCCGCGCGTCGCGACGCCGGTGAGGTCGACGCGCTCGCCGAGCGCGGCGGCGATCTGCGCCGCGACGAGGTCGATGCCGGTGACCGCCTCGGTGACGGTGTGCTCGACCTGCAGGCGCGTGTTCATCTCGAGGAACGCGAAGTTCCCGTCGCCGTCGACGATGCCCTCGACGGTCCCGGCGTTGCGGTAGCCGGCGGCGCGCGCGAGCGCGATCGCCGCCTCACCGATCCGCGTGCGGAGCGCGTCGTCGACGACCGGCGAGGGCGTCTCCTCGACGAGCTTCTGGTGTCGACGTTGGACGCTGCAGTCGCGTTCTCCGAGGAACGCGATCGTGCCGTGGTGGTCCGCGAAGATCTGCGCCTCGACGTGGTGGGCGTCCTCGACGTAGCGCTCGAGGAACACCTCGGGGCGACCGAAGTACGCCTGCGCCTCGCGCGCGGCGCGCGCGAGCGCGGGCTCGAGTTCCGCGCCGCTGCGGACGACCTGCATCCCGCGACCGCCACCGCCGAACGCGGCCTTCACGAGGAGGGGGTAGCCGATCCGCGTCGCCTCGGCCGGCGCGCGCTCGATCGTGATCGGGTCCGAGGTCCCCGGGACGATCGGGACGCCCGCGCGTTCGGCGGTCTTGCGCGCCTCGGACTTGTCGCCGAGCATCGCGATCGCCTCCGCCGTCGGGCCGATGAAGGTGAGGCCGGACTCCTCGACGGCGCGGGCGAAGGTCGCGTTCTCGGAGAGGAACCCGTAGCCGGGGTGGACCGCCGTCGCGCCGGCCTTCCGCGCGGCGTCGAGGATCCGACCGATCGAGAGGTACGACTCCGCGGCGAGGGGCGGGCCGATCCGGTACGCCTCGTCCGCGACCTCGACGTGGAGCGCCTCGCGGTCGGCGTCCGAGTACACGGCGATCGAGCGCATGCCGAGCTCGCGGATCGTCCGGGCGATGCGCACGGCGATCTCGCCGCGGTTCGCGATGAGGATCCGGTTCATGGCCACGGGCAGCTCCGGGTCGCGATACTCCCCTCCGATGCGAAGGAGGATGCAGCGGTGACGCTCTCCGAACCCACGATCTCCTCCGCCCTGCGGGCGGCGGGCCTCCACGCTCCCGTCCGGGTCGAGGAGCGTACCCGCTCCACGCAGGACCTCGCGCGCGCCCTCGCGGAGGCGGGAACGCCCGCGTGGACGGTCGTCGTCGCGGCCCACCAGACGCACGGACGGGGGCGCGAGGGCCGGACGTGGGTCGACGCCCCGGGCGCGCTCCTGTGCTCGATCGTGCTCCGGCCGGCCCTCGCGCCCCCGGATTCCGGGCGCATCCCGCTCCTCGCCGGCGCGGCGCTCGCGGAGGCCTGCGAGGAGGTCGCCGGCGTGGCGATCGCATGTCGCTGGCCGAACGACCTCCTCCGGGTCGACCCCGACGTCGCGGGCGACGTGAAGGTCGGCGGCATCCTCGCCGAGGCGCGCCCCGGCGAGGACCGAGTGGACTGGGTGGTCCTCGGGGTCGGCGTGAACGTCGGATCGGCGCCCGAGGGGGTCGCGGGCGCGGGCGCGCTCGAGGCGGGCGAGGCGGGGGCGGTGCTCGCCGCGCTCCTCCGCCGGTTGCCGGGTCTCCTCGAGGGCGACACGGAGGCGGCGGTCCGCGCGCGCTACGTCCCGCGCTGCGTGACGCTCGGCCGCCGCGTGCGCGCGAGGATCGCCGCCGGCGCGATCGAAGGGCTCGCCGTCGGCATCGGCGACGACGGCTCGCTCCTCGTCGACGACGGCACCGGCATCCGGGCCGTGACGTCGGGGGAGGCGCTCCACGTCGGGGACCCCGGCGCGGCGGACGCGACCCCCTGACCCTCGGGCGGCCGGCCCCCGGGGGGGTGGTTGCAACCCCTCCGGGCACGCGGGAACATGGGAGCCACGACGCTCCCCGTTCGGCGACGGACAGGAAGGCCTTCCCCCATGCGTTCCCACACGAAGCGACCCGACCTCGCGCTCCGCGCCCTCACGGCGCTCGTCGCCTTCGGCGTGCTCGCCGTCGGCGCGTCGGCCTCCGCGACCTCCACGAAGGAGGAACTCGACGCCGCGAAGCGTTCGTACGAGCGCCTGAAGGACGAGATCGCCGCGGAGCAGCGCCGCCTCGATTCGCTCGAGCAGCAGGCGGCCGTCATGGCGGGGCGCATCGAGGCCGCCGAGGGGCGCCTCGAGAAGGCGGAGGACGACCTCGAACAGACCAAGCGCGACATCGCCGAAGCGCAGGCGCGGTACGCGGAGCTCCAGATCGCGCTCGGCGAGCGCGCGCGGGCCGCGTACATGGACGGACCCACGAACGACCTCGAGTTCCTCCTCGGCGCGGACTCGCTCCTCGACCTCGCCGACCGCATGCAGTACGTCGAGGCGCTCTCGCAGGCCGACCGCGACCTCGCGACCGAGGTCGAGAACCTCGCGAACAAGCTCGAGGAACGCGCCGCACGTCTCGACGAGCTCACCGCGGAGCGCGAACGGGCGCTCGAGGAACTCCAGAGCCAGGAGGACGCCCTCTTCGCCCAGCTCGACGAGCAGCAGATGCTCACCGAATCGATCCAGGCGAAGGTGAACCGCGCGAAGGCGCTCGTCGCCGACCTCAGCCGGAAGTACCAGGCGGAACTCGCCGCCCTCGCGGCCGCGAACGGGACGACGACCGTCTCCGCGGGGGCGATCGGGGGGATCCTCTTCCAGTGTCCGGTCGACCAGCCGCGGGTCGTCTACGACGGGTTCGGCGCGCCGCGCTACGGCGGCGGCTACCACCCGCACGCTGGCAACGACATCATCGCGCCGATGGGGACGCCGATCCGCGCGCCGTTCCCGGGGACCGCGAGGACCTCGTACAACACCCTCGGCGGCAACGCCGTGTACGTCTACGGCGATCAGGGCTACGTCTACAACGCGCACCTGTCGCGCTACTCGAACCGGTCGACGGGTCCGGTTCAGACCGGCGACATCATCGGCTACGTCGGCGAGACCGGTGACACGAGCACGCCGCACAACCACTTCGAGTGGCACCCGAACGTGATGCCGGGGACGTGGCCGACGAGCCCGTACGGGTACCGGGTGATCGGCGGCGCCGTGAACCCGTGGCCGATCCTCCAGGCGGTCTGCTAGGAAGGGGAGCGATGCGACGGATCCTGCTCGTCGTCGTGGGGCTCGCGGTCCTCGTCGCCGTCTTCCTCGCGGTCCGCCCGCGGTCGGACACCCAGGTGCCGGCGCCGATGCCTCCGGAGACGGGCGCGCCCGCACCCGCTCCCTCGACCGGCGCGCCGACGGAGCCCGCCGCGCCGACCCCGACCGTCGTCGAGGTCTCCGTCGCGGCGGGCGAGGTGACGGGCCCCGGCGAGGTCTCGGTCGTCGCCGGCACGTCGGTCGTGATCCGCGTGGACGCGGACGTCGCGGACGAGGCCCACCTGCACGGCTACGACCTCCACGCGGACGTCGCGCCCGGCGCGCCCGGCGAGATCGCCTTCGTCGCCGACGCCCCCGGCGTCTTCGAGGTGGAACTCGAGGGCGCGGGGCTCCCGCTCCTCTCCCTCACGGTCACCCCGTGACCCGGCGCGTCGCCGCCGCGGCCGCCGCCGTCCTCTGGACCGTCGCGGCCGCCGATCCCGTGCTCGCGCACGGGATCGGCGGCCGCATCGACCTCCCCGTCCCGCGGTGGCTCTTCGTCTTCGGCGCCGCGACCGCGCTCGTCATCTCGTTCGTCCTCCTCGGCGCGCTCTGGCGCGAGCCGCGGTTCCCGCTCCCGCGGCGCCGCGGCGGCGACGGGCCGCTCCAGGCGGAGCTGCGGAACCCGGCGGTCGAGTGGACGCTCCGGCTCCTCGCGCTCGCGTGGTTCCTCGTCGTCGCCGGCTCGGCGCTCACGGGGGCGTCGACGGGCGCGACGATCGCGCCGGTCGCGGTCTTCATCTGGTTCTGGGTGGGCGGGGCCTTCGTCCAGGCGTTCCTCGGCGACTGGTGGGCGACGCTCTCGCCGTTCGACACGCTCGGGCGGCTCTTCGGGCTCGACTACGCGGGGGAGGAGCCGCCGCACCGCTACCCGGCGAGGCTCGGCACGTGGCCCGCGGCGATCGGTCTGTTCGCGTTCGTCTGGCTCGAGCTCGTCGATCCGTTCGGCGGTCGGCCGGGCTCGCTCGGCCTGTGCCTCGTCGTCTACACCGCGGCGCAGATCGCGGGGATGGCGCGCTACGGCCGCGCGGCGTGGGTCCGCGACGGCGAGACGTTCTCCGTCTACCTCGGCCTCCTCGCGCGCATCTCGCCGCTGCGGCGCGACGACGAGGGTCGGGTCGTCGTCGTCGCGCCGGTCGCGTCGCTCGCCGAGGTCGCGACCCGACCGGGGCTCCTCGCCCTCGTCCTCGTCGCTCTCGGCTCGACGACCTTCGACGGCGCCTCGCGGACCGCGCTCTGGCGCGAGACGGTCGCGCCGTTCCACGGGCTCCCGCTCGTCGCCGCCTCGACCGCCGGCCTCCTCCTCGCGATCGGCGTCGTCGCGGCGCTCTACGCGCTCGCGATGCGCGCCGCCGCGGCGAGCGGCGGACGGTCCTGGCGCGAGCTCGCTGCGGACTTCGCGCACACCCTCGTGCCGATCGCGTTCGCCTACGTCGTCGCCCACTACTTCTCGTACCTGCTCATCGAGGGGCAGATCGGGATCGCGCGGGTCTCCGACCCGTTCGGGCTCGGGTGGGACCTCCTCGGGACCGCAGACCGACCGGTCGAACTCGCGATCGTCGGCCCCGCGACCGTCTGGTACGTCCAGGTCGCCGCGATCGTCCTCGGTCACGTCGCGGGCGTCGTCCTCGCCCACGACCTCGCGCTGCGGCGCTTCCCGGGCCCCGGCGCGCTCCGCACGCAGTTCGCGCTCCTCGCGGTGATGGTCCTGTTCACCGCGGGGGGCCTCCTCATCCTCTCGGGCTGAGCCCGGCGCGGGGCCGGTGCCCCGCACCGATCCCCGGCGCCCGCCGGTTCCGGGTCGGACGCTAGGCTTGCCGCGCGGGCCGGACGACCGGCCGCGGGAGGGAGTCGCCGTGCAGGCAGAGGACGTCCGCACCGTCGGCGTCGTCGGCTGCGGCCTCATGGGCTCGGGCATCGTCGAGGCCGTCGCGCGTTCGGGCGCGGGGGTCGTCTACCTCGAGTCCTCGCCCGACCTCGTCGCCGCCGGTCGCGCGCGGATCGAGCGTTCGCTCGCGAAGGCCGTCGAGCGCGGGCGGGTCTCGCCGGAGGACCGCGACCTCGCGCTCGCCGCGATCACCGGCACGACCGACCTCGCGGGCCTCGCGGACGTCGACCTCGTGATCGAGGCCGCCACCGAGGACTACGCGACGAAGCGCGAGGTGTTCCGTCGGCTCGACGGGACCGTGCGCGGGGACGTCATCCTCGCGAGCAACACGTCGTCGATCCCGATCGCCGACCTCGGCGCGGCGACCGATCGCCCCGACCGCGTCGTCGGGATGCACTTCTTCAACCCCGTGCCGGTCATGGGCCTCATCGAGATCGTGAAGGCGATCACGACCTCGGAGGAGACCGTGGCCTTCGCGCGCGCGTTCGCCGTCACGCTCGGCAAGACGAGCGTCGAGTCGCGCGACCGCGCGGGATTCATCGTGAACCGGCTCCTCATCCCGTACCTGAACAACGCGGTGCGGATGCTCGAGGAGGGCTTCGCGACCCGGGAGGACATCGACGCGGCGATCCACCTCGGCCTGAACCACCCGATGGGGCCGCTCCAGCTCATCGACTTCATCGGCGTCGACACGACGCTCTTCGTCGCGAACGTCCTCTACGAGGAGTTCCGCGATCCGCTCTACGCGCCGCCACCGCTCCTGAAGCGCATGGTGACGGCTGGCCACCTCGGTCGGAAGACCGGGCGCGGCTTCTACGACTACGTCGGCTGATCCGCCCGCGTCGTCGTGAGGACGAAGAGCCCGAAGACGCACCCGTGCACGACCGTGCACCACAGGCACACCGCCCCGACGAGGAAGAACTCCACGTAGACGAGCCAGAGCACGGAGGCCATCCCGGCGATCGCCCCGACCCGCCGCGCGAGCACCGCCCGCGGGGAGCGCTCCATCCCCGGCAGGAAGAGCGCCGTCATCCCGACCGACCAGACGAGGCCGAGGAGCGCGACCGGCAGGCCGAACACCTCGGACCATCGGCTCGTCGTCACCGCCTCGCAGTCGACCCGTCCGCCGCTCGCGCACAGGAGCAGGCCGGGGTCCGCGTAGTGCACGACCGTGAGGTAGGCCGAGACCGCGAGCGACGCGAGGGCGAGCCCGAGGCCGAGGAAGCGCGCCCGGATCATGCCGTCCCGCTCACGCGGGCAGGAGCGCCGACGCCTCGACGACCCCGGCGCTCGAGCAGACGTCGCCGGGTTCGCCGCCCGTGAGCTGGCAGAGCATCGCGGTGATGACGTTCGCCGTGCCGCCGATCGCGCGCGCGACCTCGTCCTGCGGGTCGGCGAGCCCCAGCGCGATCTCGTCGAACGTGCGGCCGGTGAGGAGCCCGACGTCGTAGCTCGCGCCGACCCAGCCGTAGCGGTTCCCGATGAGCACGAACGGCACCCCGCCGTCGCTGCCGACGTAGGCCGCGACGTCGTAGGTGTCGAGGATGCGCTGCTGCTCGGCGGTGAGCGTGTCGAGCGGCGTGAACCCGCCGGCACCGTCCGGGACGTTCGTCGCGAACTCCGCCGCCGAGAGCGCGAGGTAGTCGCTCGTGTACGACACGCCGTGGAACGTGAGCGTCGCGGTCTCCGGATAGGGCTCCGGCGCCGGACCCGAGACGGTCGAGGTGAGGCCCGAGAACGTGCCGAACCGGCTGAGCGCGACGACCATCGGCCAGCGCTCCGCCGCGCAGTAGGGGCAGAACTCGGCGCCGATGTAGGTGACGAGCGGGAGTCCGTCGCGCTCGAGCGCGGGTTCGCCGGTGGGGAGCGGGCGGATCTTCGAGGGATCGACCGAGTCGGGCGCGCCGATCGCGTCGAGCGTGGACGCCGGGACGGAGGTCACCGCGGCGAGCGCCTCGGTCGAGGCGGGCGGGGCCTCGGGGGCGGCGTCGCCGCCGGTGAGGCCCAGGACGACCATGCCGACGACGGCGATCGAGACGACGATCGTCGGCGCGTACCGACGCCACGCTGGTCGCTCTCGCCGAGCCGGCGACGAACGTTGCCGCGAGCGCTTCGCCTTGCCCATCGCTCCGACCTCCTCGCGGGACGCGCTCGCGCCCGGCGGGATCAGCCTAGGGGCGCGGGATCACTCGGCGGGGGGCCGCTGGTCCCGCCGGGCGCGGGCCACGAGGCCCTCGAGGTAGCCG
>JBJTYK010000109.1:0-19612 GCA_046082745.1 Actinomycetota bacterium
CGTAGATGTTCCCGTTCGTGACGTAGGGCATGACGGAGGCGTCGACGACCCGGATCCCGTCGAGGCCGTGGACGCGGAGCGTCTCGGGGTCGACGACGGACGCATCGTCCACGCCCATCCGGCACGTGCACGAGGGGTGGAGCGCGGTCTCGCCGTCGCGGCGGACCCAGTCGAGGATCTGCTCGTCGGTCCGCACCTCGGGCCCGGGCGAGAGCTCGCCGCCGTCGAACGGCGCGAACGCCGCCTGCCCGAGGATCGACCGCGCGACGTGGATCGCCTCGACCCACTCCCGGCGGTCCTCGGGCGTCGAGAGGTAGTTGAACCGCAGCGACGGCTTCTCGCGCGGGTCGGCGCTGCGGATGCGCACGCTGCCCCGCGAGTTCGAGTACATCGGCCCGATGTGGACCTGGTAGCCGTGGCCGCCGGCCGGCGCGCTCCCGTCGTAGCGCACGGCGATCGGCAGGAAGTGGAACATGAGGTTCGGGTACGCGACGTCCTCGTTGCTGCGGGCGAACCCGCCGCCCTCGAAGTGGTTCGTCGCCCCGGGTCCCTTCCGCAGGAACAGCCATGCCGCGCCGATCCACGGTCGGTGCCGCCACTTCAGGTACGGCCCCATCGACACCGGCTGGGTGCACGCGTGCTGGACGTAGACCTCGAGGTGGTCCTGGAGGTGCTCGCCGACGCCGGGCAGGTGGTGAACGACCTCGACGCCGACCGAGCGAAGGTGCTCGGCGTCGCCCACCCCGGAGACCTGGAGGAGCTGCGGGGAGTTGATCGCCCCGCCGCACAGGATCACCTCGGCCGCGCGCGCGACCTCCACCCGGCCCCCGCGCTCGTACTCGACGCCGACCGCCCGCGTGCCCTCGAAGACGACCCGCCGCGCGAACGCGCGGGTGCGGACCTCGAGGTTCCGCCGTCCCATGACCGGGTGGAGGTACGCGCGCGCCGCCGACAGGCGCCGGCCGCGGTGGACGTTGCGGTCGAAGGGCGCGAACCCCTCCTGCCGGAAGCCGTTCACGTCGTCGGTGAGCGGGTAGCCCGCCTGCTGCACGGCCTCGAAGAACGCCGCGAACAGCGGGCTCGACGCGGGTCCGCGCTCGAGGACGAGCGGGCCCGAGCGGCCGCGGAACGGATCGTCGGGCGCCGCGGCGAGCGTCGTCTCCATCCGCTTGAAGTACGGCAGGCAGTGCGCGTAGTCCCACGAGCCCATCCCGGGATCGGCGGCCCACCGCTCGTAGTCGAGCGGGTTGCCCCGCTGGAAGATCATCCCGTTGATGCTGCTCGAGCCCCCGAGGACCTTCCCGCGGGCGTGGTAGATCCGCCGCCCGCCCATGTGCGGCTCGGGTTCGGACGCGTAGCGCCAGTCGTAGAAGCGGCTGCCCATCGGGAACGTGAGCGCGGCCGGCATGTGGATGAAGACGTCCCAGCGAGAATCGCTGCGACCGGCCTCGAGGACGAGCACCCGGGTCGTGCCGTCGGCGGTGAGGCGGTTCGCGAGGGCGCTGCCGGCGGAGCCCCCGCCGACGATCACGAAGTCCCAGGACCCGCCCACGGCGGGGATGCTACCCCTACTTCGGCTGGACGAGGATGCCGCCGCCGTAGACGTAGAGCGGCGCCTGGAACGTGCCGGAGTCGTGGAACGCGATCGACGTGTTCGTGGTCTTGTTCACGCGCACGATGCTCACGGCGAGCCGGTCGGCGCCGGTCGCGTAGTCGGTCACCCAGAACCGGCACTGGGTGTCGTTCCAGGTCTGGAGCGTGGTCCCCGACTTCGGGTCGATCCTGTTCACGACACAGCTCGCCCCGAAGCTCGACTGCTTCCAGGTCACGCCGCCGGTCGTGCCCGACGAGAAGGTGAGCCCGCCGCCGGTCCAGGAGGTCACGCGCGCGACGTAGTTCATCCCGTCCGCGCCGTGGATCGTGTACACGACGCGGCCGGTCGGCAGGCTCCCCGTGCCCTTCGTGTACTTCACGCTGAACCCGAACGTGGCCCGGTTCGCCGTGCTCGAGACCGCGATGCGCGGCGACGGCTGCGGCGGCGCGAGGATGTAGCCGCCGCCCGCCGTGTACGCACCGGTGACCGGCTTGTAGACCGTGACGACGTAGTCGGCCGCCTCAATGGCCTTGTAGTAGTTCGCGCCGCTCGGTGTCTCCACGATGCGCGCGATGACCTTCCAGTTGTCCTCGGTGAGCAGGCGGGTGCACTCGAACACCTTCGTCGTCGCGTTCCAGGTCCCCGGGCAGGTGTAGTTCGGCGTCGGGCCGTTGTTCGTGCTCGCGAAGATGTCGAAGACGACCTTCGCGAGGGACACGTCGCCGGGCGTCGGGTCGTTCTCCATCTCGGCCAGAGCCGCCTTCACCGTGACCGACACCGAGGTCGCGGACGTGCTCGAGAGCGCGAAGAACGGCAATCCGTTCGACAGCGCCCAAGCGTCCTCGAGCGTGACCTGCGACGGCACGGTCGGGGCGTACGGCGGGATGTTCACGTTGAGCGAGCCCGAGCCCGTTGCGGTGGCGCCCAGGGTCGACGTCGCGGGTGACGTCGAGGAGGCGCCCTCGAGGACCGCGAGGGTCGTCGGGAAGTACGTGGCGTTCCCGAGCCACCAGGCGGTGACGGCGCAGGCGCCCGTCGGCGCGAGCGTGATCGTCTGGTCCGACATCGTCACGACCTTGCCGTCGGAGCCGGTGGTCCCGGTGCCCGTGGCGATCACGGTGCCGTTGCAGGTCAGCGCGAACAGGACCTCCGCCCCCGCCACCGGGTACGCCCACTGCTCGAACGGCAGGCTCTTGACGGCCGGGTCGACGTTCGGCGGGTCTCCCCAGAGCCGGGCCTTGAACTCGAACTTGTCGCTGTACTGCGCGATGTTCGCCGTGGTGTCGTAGATCACGTAGCTGTCCCGACGCTGGATCCTGATGCCGACGGTGATACGGCTGCAGTTGTTGACCGTGTTCGGGTCGTAGGTGCCCGTCGGATCCGCCGGCTGGGCGTAGCCGGGGTCGCACGCCCGCAGGGAGTCCGTCGGGTGCGACAGGACCGACGCGATGTTCGAGGGCCGGTCGTTGATGGAGTCGCCGTCCGAGGGGTACCCGTCGACCGGGTCGACCGTTCCGGTCACCTCGATCGCGACGACGCCGGGCAGGGCGAGGCTGCGGCCATCACCGACGTTGCGCATGTCGTGGAGGTCGCACGTGAGGAGTCGGGAGAGGATCTCCCCCGTCTTCTGGTCCGTCACGTTCGTGATCGAGCAGTCGGCGCCGGCCGGGGCCTGGATCGTGCTCCCGGCCAGGCGCGCCGGCAGCTCGTCGGTCACGGCGACGTCGCGCGCCCACGACGGGCCGTTGTTCGTGACGGTGATCGCGTACGTGAGGCTCTCGCCGATCTGCACGATGTCGGGGCTCTGCACGACGCCGATCGCGAGGTCGGCGCGCGTGCGGACGTTCGTCGCGCGCGGCTTCGCGTCGTTCGAGGCGTCGGGGTCGACCGGGGCCCCGTCCGAGGTCGAGGCCGAGGAGCTCACCTCGGCGGTCGCCACGAGCGAGGTCGATCGCACGACGTCGGAGAGCACGGCGATCCGCACGAGCACGACGCGGGTGGCGCCGCTCGCGAGACCGGCGATGCCGCTCGCCGCGGGCAGGAGGAGCTCCTGCGAAAGGCCGGTCGTGGCGTCGTACGTGAGGGTCGTGAAGACCGAGCAGGTGTCCGCGCCGATCGCCGCGACGCAGGCGGAGGCCGCCGAGAACGTGGCCGGGTCGGGCAGGTCGACCCGGATGCCGACCTGCTGGTCGTCGGACGGACCGATGTTGCCGACCTCGATGCGGTACTCGAGCGTCTTGCCGGCAACGACCCACGAGGTGCCCGAGGCGGTCCCGGACTCGACCGGGGAGACCGCGTTGTCGGGGGTCGTGATCGACACGATCCGGTCGTCGGAGAGGGTCTTCACGAGCGGGGCGAAGTAGTTCGCCGCCGCGGCGGCGCCGACGGTGGGCGCGAAGTCGTTCGCGAAGGTGCTGCTGCGCACCGTCGGATCGCCGTCCGAGGACGTCGTCGCGCCGAACCGGTGCAGCAGCTCGAAGTCGTTCAGGGTGCTCGAGCGCACCGTGAAGCGGACGAGGACGCGGGCGCTCGCCCCGACCTCGAGGCTGCCGAGCGCCACCCGGGTCCCGGAGAGGTCGGCGAATCCGCCGGAGCAGGCCGTCGCCGAGGCGGGCACGAGGCAGTAGGTGATCGCCTGGACCGCCCCGCTCACCGCCCCGCTCGCCGCGAGGACGTCCACCTTCGCATCCGGCTCGACCGAGGGCCCACCGTTCGTCACGGTGATCGTGTACGTACCGGGGGTCGCGCCGTCGGTCGTGTTCGTACCGGCGACGAGCGTCGTCGGGTCGTTCGCCTCGTCGACCGAGATCGCGAGGTCCGCGTAGGCCAACACTCCGGTCGTGAGCGAACGGGTGTTGTCGGCGGTGGCCGGGTCGGCCTGCGTCGTCCCGGCGACGACGGAGACCTCGTCGACGATCGAGATGCCGCTCGTCGTCGTCGACGGGACGGTCGACTTCACGAGCGCCCGGATGAGGACGGTCCGGCTCGCCCCGGCCGCGACGGGGATCGCCGGCAGTGCGCCGCCGAGGCCGGCGAGCGTCGTCGTCGGGTCGCAGGTCGTACCGTCGGTCGGCACGATGCAGTACTTCACCCAGTCGTAGCGGGCGGCGTCGCCGGGGGTGAACGTGAGGACGGCGCCGGGGTCGGTGTCGTCGGACGGACCGGCGTTGGCGATCACGACCGCGTAGTCGAGGGCGGTCCCGGCGACGACCTTGCCGTCCGCGGGGCCGGTGAGGGTGAGCCCGAGGTCGGCCCGCGTGCGGACGGTGGTTTCGAAGGTCGGGGTCGCGTTGTTCGAGGTGACCGGGTCGACCGTCAGGTCCCCGACCGACTTCCCATCCTCCGTCGAAGCCGAGTACGTGATGCCGGTCGATGCGGAGAGCACGGTCGCCTTCGTCACCGAGGACTTCACGGCGAAGCGGACGAGCACGGTGCGCGTCGCGGTCGGGCTCGCGGTGACCCCCGTCACGGTGATCGGGTCGGAGACGCCGTCGCCGTTCGTGTCCGTGAGCGTGCTCCAGGAGCCCGGCGAACCGGGGCACGACGTCGCGCCGGCAGCGAGGACGCAGTAGGCCGCCGCCGTGTACGTCGCCCCCGCGGGCATCGTCATCGTGAACCGCACGTCCACGTCGTCGGAGGGCCCGACGTTGCCGATGGCGACCGCGTACTGGAGCGTCTTGCCCGCGATGACCCAGGATGTCCCCGCCTCCGTCCCGGACTCGACCGGCGCCGACGAGACGTTCGGCGTGCTGATCGCGATCGTGTCGTCGGAGATCGTCAGGACCTTCGTCGACAGGTACTGCGCGACCGCCGGGGAGCCCGTCTCGCGCGGCGCGTAGTCGTTCGTCGCGGTCGGGTCGAGGTCGCCGCCCTTCGTCGCGAGGTAGCGATACCGGAGGTCGAAGTCGTAGGGGGCGCTCGACCGAACTGCGAGACGGAAGAGCACCCGCACCGAGGCGTCCTTCGCGAGCGCGCCGAGCGCGACCTGCGTCGCCGAGGCGCCGAGGGTCGTGAACGAGCCGGAGCAGTCCGTCGCCGTCGGCGAGGCGAGGATGCAGTACTTCACGGCAGAGATCTGGTTTCCGACGAGGGTGGACGCCCGGAGGATGTCGACCTTCGCGCCCGTGTCGTCGGAGGGTCCGGCGTTCGTGACGGTCACGACGTAGGAGCCCGGGGTCGAGCCGTCCGTCGTCTCGGTGCCCGCGACGAGCGTCGCGGGTGCGGTCGCCTCGACGGAGAGGTCGTTCCAGCGGCGCACGGTCGTCGCGAGCGAGGTGACGCCCGCGGCACCGGCCTCCGAGCTCGTCGTCGCGGTCGCGCTCGCGGTCCAGGCGCGCTGCGCGTTCGTGTTCAGGTCGAGGCGGACGAGGACGGTCGCCGTCGCGGTCGCGCCGGGGAGCGCGAGCGCCCCGACCGGGATCCCGCCGGCCGCGACGGCCGAGAAGGCGCCCTCGGTCGTGCAGGGGGTCGCGCCCGTCACGACGCAGTAGCGCGCGTTCGTGTAGCCGGAGGGAGCTCCGCCGCCCGTCGTCGGCAGCGCGAGCCCGAGGCGCGCCCCCGGGTCGTCCGACGGTCCGGTGTTCGTCACGACGACCCGGTACTGCATCGTGAGGCCGGCGACGGCCCACGAGCCGCCCGAATCGGTCCCCTGCGTGAACGTCGTCGCCGAGGTCGGCGCCACCCAGCCCGGCGAGGTGAAGGACTGCGTCGTGATCGCCGCGGTGAGGGCCGACGACGTCGTCACGTCCACGGCCTTCGCCGCGATGTCGTTCGTCCCGTCGGTGTCGGGGAACTCCATCGAGGTGAGTTCGGCGCGGTTCACGAGGGACGCCGTCGTCGGGGTCGAGGACTTCACCGGCACCCGGATGACGATGGTGCGCACATCGTTCTTCGTGATGTTGCCGAGCGAGAACACGCCGCCCGCCGGGATCGCCGCGAAGGCGGCGTTCCCGCACTGGTTGCTCTGGCTCGCCCCCGTCC
The DNA here is from genome assembly GCA_046082745.1 of Actinomycetota bacterium. Taxonomy (GTDB): domain Bacteria; phylum Actinomycetota; class UBA4738; order UBA4738; family HRBIN12; genus JBJTIF01. The sequence continues at coordinate 6,575 of JBJTYK010000109.1, forward strand.
ACACGCACTGGGTCGCCGTCGTGTACCAGCCCGCGGTGTTGTCGGGAACGAGGTCGGTCACCTTCACATCCCACGCCTGCGACGGACCGTTGTTCGTGACCTTCACGACGTAGTCGAGCGTGTTGCCGGCGATGACCGTGGCCGGGCTCGCGTCGACGACCGAGACGTCCGCGCGCACCCGCACCGGGTCTCCCGCGGAGAGCGGCCCCGCGTCGCGGGCGCTCTCGTTGCAGTTCTGCCCGTTCACGAGCGGGGCGCCGAACTCGTCGAACCCGCCGTTCGCCGAGCAGGAGTTGTAGGTGTCGTTGTCGGTGTTCAGGTCGGCCACGAAGGAGATCGACGCGTTCGCGGTGACGCTGATCTGCGCTCCGTTGGCGTCGAACGGACGGGTGTTGGCGGGGACGGCGAGGCTCACGTTCAGCTGGAGGAACGACCCCGTCGAGATGACCGGCAGCGACCGGCCCGTGGTGCAGGTGATGAGTCCCGCGGCGTTCGCGCAGTTCGTGAAGTCGCTCGCGTTGAACGGCATCGACCACGAGAGGGTCGCCGTCGGGAGTGCCGCAACCGCGTCACGGAGGTCGACGCGGACCGTCGCGCCCTGAGGCGACGTCGCCTTCCCGACGTTCGTGACCCGCACCTGGTAGGTCGTCGTCGCACCGGCCACGACCTCGTCCACGCCGTTCGCGATCGAGATCGTGAAGTCGGCGGGCTGGTCGAGGAAGCGAACGCCCGTGCGCTGCTCGCCGCCGCCGAGCGTGAGCGTGACGGTGCTCGTCGTGCTGCCGCCGATCGCGCCGGCCACGCAGGTGGCGCAGGTGCCGTACGCGTAGCCGGTCGGACCGAAGCCCGACGGCGCCGTCTGGCTGATCCGGTAGACGCCGTAGACGAGGTTCGCGTACGACCACGCGGCGTTGTTCGACGCGATCGTCGTGTACGTGCCCGCGCCGCCGGCGGCCGGGATGACGACCCACTCGCTGAGGTTGCGCGGGTTCTGCCGCTCGAGGGTGATCACGGCGCCCGGCAGGGCCGGGTCGGCCGGGGTGCGGGTGTCCACCTTGCCGTTGCCGTTCGCGTCGTGGATGACCGCACCGGAGATGAGGCCGTTCCCGAGCGTGTCGAGGAAGCGGTTCCGGTAGACCGTCACGCCGTCGACGTTCACCTCGGTGCCGAGGCTGTTCGCGTTCGTGAGGCGGATCTTCAGGACGGACACCCCGCCCACGGTCGCCGCCGGGTACGCGTTCGTCGACGTGTAGTTCGTCGGGTCGACCTCCCGGACGAAGTACGTCCCCGGGGTGAGCGAGGAGAAGGACCAGAGGCCCTTCGACCCGCCGCTCGCCGGGGTGGTGACAGACAGACCGACCTGGACATCGCAGGGGCCGGTGGAGGTCGAGCTCGAGAGGCAGACCTCGCCGAGCGAGCCGTCGCCGTTGTCGCGGATGAGCGTGACCACGGCGTTGCCGATCAGCTGGGTGGCGTCCTGCACGACGCCGTCGGCGTTGCGGTCGTCGTAGACCGCTCCGTTGATCTGCAGGTCCGTCTGGCGGAAGAAGAGGTCCCTCCCGGTCACGGAGGACGTCCCGGTCGCGAGCGTCGCGGAGAGCGGGTAGCCCACCGTCGTGTTCGCCCAGGTGTTCCCCGCGGGCGCGGTCGCCGTGATCGTGTACGTGCCGGGGACGAGGCCCGTGAGCGAGTAGAGGCCGTCGGCGCCGGTCGTCGTCGTCTTCGTCATCGCGAACGTGCCGCTGCCGGTGCGGGTCACCGTGACGGCCACGCCGGCGAGGGCCGGGTCATCCGCGTTCCTCTCGCCGAGCGGGAGGTTCCAGTCGCTCGCCGCGGCGCCGGAGATCGTGCCGCTCGCCCGCGCGTCGAGGAAGCGGAGGTCCGCGACGTCGGCGTCGGTGAGCGTCACCTTCAGGGCTTTCAGCGCCGTGCCCTCGCGCGCGACGGGCGACGTCGGAGCCGCGGAGCCGACCAGGGAGTTCGTGGAGACGTAGTCGGTCGGGTCGGTCTCCACGGCGAAGTACGTGCCGGGCGTGAGGCTCCCCCGCGTGAACGAGCCGTCCGCGCCGGTCGTGAGGGTCCCCTCCAGCCAGTCGCCACCCACGCCCGTCTGGAGCGAGCCGAGCGTCACGGTGTCGCGGTAGAGCGAGACCGTGACGGCGGCGAGCCCGGGGTCCGTGGTCGTGGAGCCGTAGGCGGTGTCCGCCGCGAGGTCGTCGTGGACCGACCCGCTGATGTTCAGGTTCTGCTGCTGGAGGTAGAAGTCCTTCCCCGTGATGGTGATCGTCGTCGAGCCGGCCGCGATCGTGAACAGCTGCGGACGGGTGCCGGTGTTCGCCCAGCCGCTCGGAAGGTCGTAGGTCAGGCAGTAGGAGCCGGCCACGAGGTACGTGGACGCGTTCGCCTCGATGAGGAACGACCCGTTCTCGAACGAGGACTGGTACCCGAGGGAGGAGCCGACCCTCGTCGTGCAGTCTCCTCGGTACAGGCGGACGGTGATTCCGCCTCGAACGACGTCGCCGGTCGACTGGCCGGCGGAGCCGTCCCGATCGCTCCAGACCGTGCCGGTCACCGTGTAGCCGCGGCGGTCGACGAAGGTGTTGCCGGTGCTCGACGCGTTCGTCAGCACGATCGTGAGCAGGTTCGCATCGAGCACGGGTGGCGCGACCGTCGAGGCCGGATCGGAGAGATACCCGGTCGGGTCGCGCTCGATGACGAAGTAGCGTCCGGGGGCGAGCGAACCGAAAGACCAAGCGCCTCCGGTCGCGACGACCATCTCCCCGACGTTGCGGTCGTTCTCGTCCCAGCCGCCCGCCGTGCTGAAGAGCGAGTTCGGCTCGTCGCGGTAGAGGGTGACGAGCGACCCCGAGAGCGTCGCGCCGCCGACCGTCTCCGCGAACACCGTGCCGGAGATCGTGAGGCCGCCGGGCTGCACGAAGAACTGCTGGTTCGACGGGTTCGCGTTCCCGGAGAACGTGATGAGCCTCGGGATCGTCCCGCTCGTGTTCGTCCAGCCAGACGCGACGTCGTAGCCGAGGAAGTAGGTGCCCGCCTTCACCCCGGTGACCGAGAAGGTCCCCGCGACGCAGTCCGTCGCCGAGGAGGAGGTCGTCGTCGAGACCCCGTACTGGAGGTCGGTGCCCGCGAGGTATGACCCGTTGCGGTCCGTGTCGGCGTAGAGGCGGACGACGACCCCCGACTGCAGGAGCGGCTCGCCGGGGACGTAGGTCGCGTTGCCCGTGGTCGCCCCGTTGCCGTTCAGGTCGGCCCAGACGCAGCCCGACGCCGAGTACGAGAACGTGTCGAGGAACACGACATTGGAGACCGAGGTCGTCGTGAGATTGGCCTTCACGATCTCGTCGGTCACGCGACCGCCGCCGCCGCTCGCGCCGGTCGAGAGTGCGAGCGGGGTGTACGTCGGACCGACCGGGTTCTGCTCCACGATCAGGTAGTCGCCGGGAACGAGGTTCCCGAAGGAGAACGAGCCGGTCGAGTCTGTCGTGACCGGGTTCGCGATCGGGCGCGTCGCCGGCGTGTCGATGCCGGTGTCGTAGACACCGATGGTCCCCGCGGTCGGGCTGTCGACGTAGAGCGTGACGGTTGCGCCCTGCGCGCTGCCGTCGGCCCCCGCCAGGTACGCCCCGTTCGCGTCCTTGTCGTCGTAGACGTTGCCCGAGATCACGAGGTCGGCGCGGCGCACGCCGATCTCGATGTTCGTGATGCTCGTCGCCCCGCTCGCCATCGACTGGAGGAGCAGCGCGGGCGTGGTGACCGCCCACGACGTGGACGTGGTCCCCGCCGGGTACGTGTCGAAGCCGATGGTGTACGAACCGCCCGCGAGTCCCGCGAACGAGAAGGCGCCCGTGGTGTCGGTCCCGGCGGTCGGCTGCGCCGCGAACGTCTGGTTGAACGCGTACCCCGGCGCGACGGGGACCGTGTTCGCCGTGCGCGTGAGGGACACCTTGAACCCGCTCAGGAACGGCTCGGTCCGGTCCTGGGTTCCGTTCCCGTTGTAGTCGGCGAAGAGGTCACCCGAGAGCGTCGAGCCGACCTGCGCGTCGAGGAACGTGCTCCCCGTCGAGTTCGCGTCCTTCAGGGTGAGCTTCAGCACGTTGTTGCGGTCCGTGGTCGAGAGGCTCGCGTCGGCGTAGTGCGACGCCGGGTCGGCGACCGGCGCGGATGCGGGCGTGTTGCAGGGCGCGGCGATCGAGCAGGCGTTGGTCGAGACGAGGCCCGCGGGGTCGGTCTCCACGACGAAGTACGTGCCGCTCCGAAGGGTGCTCGGCGACGTCCAGCGACCTTCGGACGTCCCCGAGGTCGAGAGCGCCGCCGAGGTCCAGACGAGGGTGTCGGTCGCGGTGGCGAAGAGGCCGTCGCGGTTCGCGTCGCGGTAGATGCGGATGACGCTGCCGCCACGGTAGGTGACCGTGCTCGTGATGCCGTCGCCGTTGTTGTCGAGGAGGACCGCACCCGCCGCCGAGAGCCCCGTGCGCAGGTACCCGAGGTTCAGCGTCGCCGTGCCCGTGTTCGGGACGTTCACGGTCACGCCCGCCGTGAGCGTCGCGTCCTTCGTCCAGTTCGTCGGCTCGGTGACCGCGACGGCGAGGTTCGGGCTCCGCGGCAGGCCGGTGACCGTGTACGAGCCGTCCGTCGCCGACGAGGTCGCGCTCCGCGTCGTGCCGTCGGGCAGCGTCACGGTGACCGTGACCGGGTCGAGGAGGACCGGCTCATCGGCCGCCTGGCGGATGCCGTCGTCGTTCCAGTCCTTGAAGACGACGCCCGTGACGCTCCCCGCGGCCGGCGCGACGAGGAAGTAGTTCGTCGCGAGCCCGCTCACGAGGTCCTCGCCCGCCGAATCGGCGTCCGAGAGCGTCCGCGCGAGGCGCTTCTTCGTAGTGGCACCCGTCTCGAGCGGGGTCGCGAGCGTCGAGACGTACGTCGTGTCGGGCAGGTTGATGACGACGAAGTACGTCCCGGGGCGCAGGTTCGAGACCGTCCACGAGCCGGCGCTGTAGGCGATCGAGAGCGCCGGGCTCGTCCAGGTCGGGGCGAGGTCCGTCGCCTGGTCGTAGACGCCGTTCGCGTTCGCGTCGCGGAAGACCGAGAAGCTCGGCACGACCGTCGACGTGTCGGTGAGCGTCGTCTCGCCCCCGTCGATCGTGCCGTTGCCGTTCAGGTCCTCGTAGACCTTCCCGGAGATCGCGAGCGTCGTCTGGCGGGTGAGGAGGTTCTGCCCCGTGACGTCGACCCTGCCCTGGCCCACCGAGACGTTGAGCGGCTGGGCGGTCACGTTCTCCCACCCGGTCCCGGCGATCACGCGCAGGCGGTACGTGCCCGTGATGAGGCCGTCGAACGAATAGGTGCCCGTCGAGCTCACGGTCGTCGAGCGCTCGGAGCCGTTCAGGAACCCGTCGTTGTTCGTGTCGATGAAGACGATCGCGACGCCGTTGCGCTTCGGATCGGTCGCCGTGTCAAGCGCGCCGTTGCCGTTCGTGTCGCTGAAGACGGTCCCGGCGATCGTCGACTCCGCCTGGGTGTCGAGGAAGACGTGGCTCGTCGCGTCCGCGTCGATGAGGTCGATCGTGAACACGTCGTCCGTCGTCTTCGTCGAGTCCACCGAGGTCTTCGTCGCGCCGGTCGACGTGAAGCCGGTCGGGTTCGTCTCGACGAGGAAGTACGTGCCCGGGACGAGGTTGCCGAAGGAGAACACGCCGCCGGAGACCGTCGGGATCGGGTTCGTCGCCGGTCGGTCCGTGAGCGGGTCGGTGCCGGCCTCGTACGTCCCGTTGCCGTTCGCGTCGCGGTAGAGGGCGACCGACGCGCCGGCGAGACCGGACTCGACGGGCGAGACCGTGTCCCAGGTCCCGTCGGCGTCGAGGTCGTTCACGACCGTGCCGGAGATCACGAGGTTGCCGCGGCGCACGAAGAAGTCCCGCGCGGTCACGGTCGCGCCCGAGGAATCGAGCGTCACGACGAGCTCGTTGCCGGTCGTCGTGCCGGTCACGGTGTCGGTGAAGTTCGTCGGAACGGTCTCGCGGATGACGTAGCGGCCGACGGTGAGCTGCCCGAAGGCGTAGGTGCCCACCGTGCAGGTCGCGGGCGTCGCGCAGGTCACGGCCGTCGCGACCGCGGTCGTCTCCGCACCCGCGAGGGTGCCGTCGCGGTTCGCGTCGCGGTAGAGCGAGACCGTCACGCCACCGCGGCCGAGCGGCTCGTCGTCGTCACCGGTGCTCGCCGCGTTGCCGTCGAGGTCGTTCCACACGGTGCCGGAGATCGACCCCTGGCCGACCGCGTCGAGGAACACGTTGCCCGGGACGTCCGCGTCGAGGAGCGAGATCCGGAAGCGGTCCGCGTTCACGATCGTCGAGTCGGTCGAGGTCTTCTCCGCGCCGGTCGAGACGTAGGTGCCGAGCGGGCCGGTCTCGAGCACGAAGTAGATGCCGGGCCGCAGGCCGGTGAAGGCGTACGCGCCCGCGGCGTTCGTCGAGGCGTCCGGCGTGATCTGCGTGTCGCAGCCGGTGACGCACGTGTCGACGCCCGAGCGCTCGAGGTTGCCGTCGCCGTCGTCCTTGAACAGGCTCACGGTCACGCCCTGGAGTCCGGGCTCGCCGGCGTCCTGCGTCGTGTCGGCGTCGAGGTCGTCCACGACCGCGCCGGAGATCGCGAGGTCGGTGCGCTGGACGAAGAGGTCCTTCCCGGTCTGCGAGCCGGAGGTCGCGCCGGAGGTGAGCTTCACGGACACCGCGTTGCCGGTCGTCGTCCCCGTCACGGTGTCGACGAGGTTCAGGGCCGCGAGCCCGCTCGCCTGGACGACGTACCAGCCGGCCGTGAGCGTCCCGAACGAGAAGGCGCCGATCGTGCAGGGCGCGGCGGCGCAGGAGGTCGTCGTCTGGAGCGGGGTCGTCTCGGCGTCTGCGAGGACGCCGTCGCGGTTCGCGTCCTCGAACAGCGAGACGGTCACGCCGCCGCGGGCGAGCGGCTCGTTCGTCCCGATCGACGTCGCGGCGGCCTTCGTCGAGGACCGGTTGCCGTCGAGGTCGTTCCAGACGGTGCCCGAGATCGAGGCGCGCTGCTCGGTGTCGAGGAAGACGTTGCCGGTCGAGACCGCGTCGACGAGATCGATCGTGAACGCATCGACGCTCCTGGAGATGAACCCGGTCGGGTTCGCCTCCACGAGGAAGTAGCGGCCGGGGACGAGGTTCCCGAAGGTGAAGGCGCCGCCCGACACCGTCGTGACCGGGTTCGTCGTCGGGCGGGTCGCGAGGGCGTCCTTCGTGAGGTCGAGCGCGCCGTCGCCGTCGGTGTCGACGTAGAGGGAGACGACCGAGCCGGCGAGGCCGGGCTCCGCCGAAGCGGGTGGGCTCTGCGTCCAGATCCCGTTCGCGTCGACGTCGTTCACGACCGTGCCGGCGATCGAGAGGTCGCCGCGGCGGACGAAGAAGTCGTTGCCGGTCGAGTCGGAGCTCGAGGTCGGCAGCGTGACGTCGATCGGGTTTCCGGTCGTCGTCCCGGTCACGGTGTCGGTGAAGCCGCCCGGCACGGTCTCCCGGACGACGTAGCGGCCGACCGGCAGCGAACCGAAGGAGTATGAGCCCACGGGGCACGGAGCGTCCGCGACGGTGCAGGTCACCTTCGTCGCGATCGCCGTCGTCTCGGAGCCCGTGAGCGTGCCGTCGCGGTTCGCGTCGCGGAACAGCGAGACGGTCACCCCGCCGCGGCCGAGCGGCTCGTTCGCGCCGGCGGAGGGCGCCGGGACGGTGGCCGAGGACGCGTTCCCGTCGAGGTCATTCCACACGGTGCCCGAGATGGCCCCCTGCGCGAGCGCGTCGAGGTAGAGGAGGCCGGTGGCGCTCGTGTCCGTGAGCGTCACGGTGACGACGTTCGTCGTCGTGGACGCGTAGCCGCTCGGGTCCCGCTCGACGACCCGGTAGCTGCCGGGGCGCAGGTACTCGAAGACGAACGTGCCGTCCGACAGCGTGGTGGTGGTCGGCTCCCCCGGCTCGAGGATGTCGTCCCCGTCGTCGAGGAAGAGCGTGACGTCGGCGATGCCGGACTCGCCCGGGTCGGCGACCGTGTCGGCGTCCGCGTCGTCCACCACGGCGCCGGAGATCGAGAGGTCGGTCTGGCGGGTGAGGAAGTTCTGCCCGGCGACCGTCGCTCCGGTGGTCGTCAGGATCTGGACCTCGATCGGGAGCGTCCCGACGTTCTCGAAGCCGGTCGGGACGACGTAGCGGATCCGGTAGGGGTCCGCCGCGTAGATCACGTTCGCGAACGCGTAGGCGCCGTTCGTGTCGGTCGTCGTCGAACGCTCGGTCGGGTTCCCGTCGCCGTCGAGGGTGAGCGCCCCGTCGCCGTCTGCGTCGATGAACACCGTCACGCCCGACTTCCGGGCGTCGGCGTTCGTCCCGCTCGCGTCGAGGGTGCCGTTGCCGTTCGTGTCGCTGTAGACCGTGCCCGAGACCGTGCGGAGGAGCGTCTCGAAGAAGTACCGGTCCGCGATCGTCGTCGCCTCCGTGCCCGTCGGCGAGATCGCGATCTCGAGGTCCGGCGAGCCCGGCGTCGACCGGAACCCGGTCGGCTGGGTCACCTGGACGATGACGAGCGGGTTGCTCGGCACCGCCGTGAACGTGAACGCCCCGCTCGCATCGGTCGTCGCCGTGTACAGGAGCCGGTCGCCCGTGGTCTTCGTCCCGCTCGCGTCGAGGTCCCGCCAGAGCTCGACCGTGCGGCCGACGAACGCGGCACCGGAGTCCGTGCCGTCGAAGACGCCGTTCGCGTCCTTGTCGTCGACGATCGCGCCCGTCACGGTGTGCGGCGCCCGCTGGCGGAAGAGGTCGAGCGTCGCGTTCCACGTCGAGCCGGCCGTGAGCGTGAGGGTCCCCGGCTCGGCCTTCGTGAGGATCCACCCCGTCCCCGTCGTCGCCGCCGAGCGCACCTCGTACGTGCCGGCCACGAGGCTCGGGAAGTCCGCGACGCCGTTCGCGTCCGAGGTGACGGTGACCTTGTTCGCGTCGCCCGTGCGGAGGCCGCCCGCGCCGGTGCGCACGAGCGTGACCGCGACGCCCGCCACCACGCCGTCGCCGCCGTCGAGCGCGCCGTCGCCGTTCACGTCGTCGCGGACCGTGACGGTCGCGCTCGCGTTCGTGATCGTGTCGAGGAACCGGTTGTTCGTCGAGGAGCCCGTCCGCAGCACGATGCGGAACTGGTCCTCCGCGACGCGCGTGACGGACCCGTTCGTGACGAGCGTGCCCGCGAGGTCCGCGACCGAACCGATGAGCTCGGCCGACGACACGTACCCCGTCGGGGTCGTCTCGACGAGGAAGTACGTGCCGGGACCGAGCTTCTCGAAGGTGCCCTCGGCACCGCCGGCCGGTTCGGTGAGGCTGAAGGCGACCCGCGTGTCGCCTCCGATGGTGGTCTGGAGGATGTTGTCCGCGTTCGCGTCGCGGTAGAGCGAGACGGTCGGCGAGGCGGCGGTCATGGTCCCCTCGCCGTCTCCGACGAGGCCGTCCGCGTCCGTGTCGTCGACGACGCGGTAGGCGATCGAGAGGGTCTCGGGGCGGGTCGAGAAGTCGAGGCCCGAGACGCTCGGCCCGACGGAACGCGTGTACGAGCGGGGGTCGGTGAGGTCGCCGTTCTCCTTCGGCGTGAAGTCGACCCAGCCATCGCCCGGCGTCACGTAGTCGACCGTGTAGGAGCCGTAGAGGAGGTTCCCGAAGGAGTACGCGCCGGTCGCGCTCGTCGTCGTCGTCCGCTCGCCGTCATCGAGCGCTCCGTTGCCGTTCGCGTCGAGGTAGACCGTCCGGTTGCCGAGCCCGGGGTCGCCCGCCGTCGGGCCATCCCCGTCGACGTCGAGCGTCATCGTGCCGGAGAGCGTGAAGTACTGCGTGTCGAGGAAGACGTTCCCGGTGGAGCTCGTGTCGGTGAGGACGTACTTGAAGGCCTTCCGGGCCGGGTCGTCGGTGGTCTGGAAGGGGAGGATCGAGCTCCCGCCGAGCGGCGACACCGTGAGGCCGGTCGTCGCCTGGTAGACCGGGGTCGCGCCCACCGCGCCGGTGCTCTTCCAGCCGGACCCGACCTGCTCGGTGATGAAGTAGGTGGCGCCGGTGAGGCCGGTGAAGGAGAACAGACCGGGCGTCGGCGTGCACACGCCGCGGGCGCACGCCTGGGTCGTCGCGACGTTCACCGTCCCGACGAGGGTGTCGGAGCCGACCTCGAGGAGCCCCGAGGCGTTCGCGTCGCGGTACAGGCGGACGGTCGTCGCGACGGAGGTGTCCGTCACGGTCTCCCCGGCATCCTGGACCCCGTTGTTGTTCACGTCGTTGATGACGGAGCCCGAGATCGTGAGGTTCGCCTGCTGCGCGTACAGGTCCTTGCCCGTGTAGGCCTCGCCGGCGGAGATCGTGACGATCTGCGGGCCGCCGATGAGGTTCCACAGGCGCGGCTGCGCCGGGTCGAGCCGGATGTTGTGGGTCGCGTTCCGGAGACCGGTGAGCGTGTAGGTGCCGTCGGCGGCGGTGAGGACCGACTTCTCGCCGAGGTTCGTGTCGAGCGCGCCGTTGTTGTTCCGGTCCGAGAACACCCGGGCGCCCTGGATCACGGGCTCGCCGAGGTCGCGGGCGCCGTTGCCGTTCGGGTCGCTGTACACGGTGCCGGAGATCTGGCCGGTGGCGTAGAAGACGAGGAACCCGTACGCCGGCGAGGTCGCGCCGACGACGTTCGTCGTCGTGAGCGAGAGGTTCACCTGACCGACGCCCGCGGTCGTCGCCGCCGTCGTGTTCGTGAAGGATCCGCCCGAGGCGTACGTGCCCGTCGGGTTCACGGCGACGATGTACTTGCCCGAGAGGAGGTCGCCGAACGAGAAGGTCGTCCCCGAGACCGGGTTCGGATAGGTCGCGGTCGAGGTCACGAGGGTGTCGACGCCGTCGTCGTAGGTGCCGATCGTCCCGGCGCTCGGGCTGTCGAGGTAGATCCGCACCTCGGCCGAGATCGGCATGTCGATCGCCGACTCGAAGGTGTTGTTGTCGTTCTTGTCCTCGAACACGGCGCCCGAGGTCTGGAGTCCGGTCACGCGGGTGAAGAGGTTGTTCCCGCTCGACACCGTCGCCGACTGGCCGTTCGCGAGCGTGATCGTGCCCGAGGCCTTCGCCTCGTACGCGGTCCCCGAGGTCGGGGCCGCGACGTCCACCCGGTACGACCCACCCGGCAGGTTCGCGAACGTGTACACGCCGCTCGCGTTCGTCGTGGCCGTGGTCTGGACCGGGTACGTCGCGTACGGCGGCGTCGTCGTGAGTCGGGTGAGCGTCAGGCCGCTGACGGTGCCACGGGTGACGTCACCCGTGGTGTTCGTCCCCGACCCGTCGAGGTCCCCGTAGAGCGTGCCCGTGATCTGCGCGAGGGCCTGGAGGTCGAGGAAGGCGTTCCCGGACGAGTTGCCGGTGGTGAGGACGACCTTCAGGACGCTCGCGCTCGTCGGCGGCGAGGCGAAGGTCCCCGCCACGGCTCCGGACGAGTAGTAGCCCGAGGGGTCGGCCTCGGAGACGAAGTACGTGCCCGGAGTGAGCGACGTGTACGAGAACGTGCCCGCGGCCTTCGTCGTGAAGGGGTTCGTTCCGGCGCCGGTGACGAGCGTGTCCGCCGTGCACGGCGCGGGGCTGCACGTGGTCTCGAGCGTCCCGTTGCCGTTCGCATCGCGGTAGAGGGAGATCACCGCACCGGTGATCGTCGCGGTCTCGGTCGACTGCAGCACGCCGTCCGCGTTCGTGTCGCGGAAGACGGTGCCCGCGATCTGCAGGTTCGCCTGGCGCGAGAAGAGGCTGAACGAGGAGGCCGGGTTCACGTTCGCACCGGCCGTGATCGAGACCGGCACCGGGTAGGTCTGCGTCGGGGACGTCGTGTTCGTCCAGCCCGTCGGCGCGGTGAACGAGAGCGTCCACGAGCCCGCGTACACGTTCGTGAACGTGAACGCGCCGGACGCGCTCGGCGTCACCGCGGCCGGAGCCGTGCCGGAGCCGCTCACCTTGTTCAGCGCGACCGAGAAGCCGGTGCCGCCGATCCCCGACTCGCCCACGTCCTGCTGGCCGTTCCCGTTCAGGTCGCTGTAGAGGGTGCCGGTCACCGTGTAGCCGAACGTGTCGAGGAACGCGGTGCCCGTGTCGGGAGCGCTGCCGGTCGTGAGGACGATCTTCAGGAGGTCGTTGTTCGTCGTGGTGGGCTTCGTGACCGTCCACCCGGTCCCGCTCCCGACGACGACGCCGGTCGAGACGAACGGGCTCGCGTTCGCCTCGACGAGGAAGTAGGTGCCCGACCTGAGGTTCGAGTACGTGCCGGCCGCCGGACCGGTCGTCTGCGAGAGGCTGTAGGCGATGGGGGTGTCGGTGGCGGTCTCGAGCGTCCCGTTGTTGTTCGCGTCGCGGTAGAGCGTCACCGACGGGCTCGCGCCGGAGATCGTGGCGTCCCCCGTCGCGGCCCCGTCGCCCGCCTTGTCGTCGATCACGCGGTACGCGATCGAGAGGTTCGTGAGCCGCGTGAGCACGTTCTGCGCGGTCTTCGACCCCGCCGAGGACCCGTCGGTGATCGTCACGTCCGGGGACACGAGGAGCTCGAACGGCGCCCCCGAATCCTCGGTGCGGACCCGGTACACGGACGGGGTCCCGATGATGCTCGATCCGTTCGCGCCGAGGTAGGCGGGCGGCGTGCCCGTGGGCGAGAACGTGTACGCGCCGCTCGCGTTCGTCGTGGCGGTCGGTTCCCCCGCGTCGCGGGAGCCGTTCAGGTTCAGGTCGATGAACAGGAGGACCCCGGAGCGCGTCCCATCGGTCGCGGTGTCGATCGCCCCATTGCCGTTCGTGTCGCTGTGGAGGGTGCCGGAGATGCTCGCCTGCTCGGGCGCGTCGAGGAACTGGAGACCGGAGACCGTCGCGTCGGTGAGCGTGACCTCGAGCGTGTTGTTGTCCACCTTCGTCGCGCCGGTCGCGTTCGTGGACGCCCACGTCGTCGCGCTGAGGTCGGTCTCGACGACCCGGTAGGTGCCCGGGG
>JBJTYK010000110.1:0-3138 GCA_046082745.1 Actinomycetota bacterium
CTCGTCCGCCGCCCCCGCGACGTTCGGCGCGTACGCGCACTCGAGTCCGTAGCCGGCGAGGGCGAGGTACTCCACCTCCGCCGCGCCGCGCAGGCGTTCGACGACGTCGATGCGCTGGCGTGTGAGCGCGACGCCCGCCTCGATGAGCTCGGCGTCCCAGACGTCGAGCCCGGGCGGCGCGCCGCGGCCCTCGTGGTCCTTCAGGAGGCGGTTGCGCTGCCGGAGCGCGCGTTCGTACGCCGTGACGAGGGACGCGCGCGCGGGCCAGAGCGCGGTGAGCGCCTCGTCGAGGAAACGCCGCCGCTGCGACGCGTCGCCGCGGACGACGTCGAGGTCGTCGGGTCCGAAGAAGACCGCGCGCACCTTCTGTCGGAGGTCGCGTTTGCGCCGGACCGGCGTGCGGTTCACCTGCTGGCGGGTCGCGCCGGTCGACGGGATCTCGACCTCGACGAGCACCCGCGCGTCGCGCGTCTCGACCTCGCCGCGCACGTACGCCGACGCGGCGCCCTCCCGCACGAGCGGCAGGCTCGCGGAGGTGCGCGGCGACTCGAGGAGGAACAGGAACGCCAACCCCTCGAGGAGGTTCGTCTTCCCCTCCCCGTTCGGCCCCACGGCGACGACGAGCCCTTCGGGGAGGTCGTCGACGCGGGTCAGGGCGTGGTTCCGGAAGTCCCGGAGTTCCGCCCAGGAGAGGCGCACGCCCCGGTCAGGCGACCGGCGCGGGGAGTCGGACCGGCATCACGAGGTACGTGAAGGCGTCGGAGTCCCCCCGGACGATCCCGGGCTTCAGGCCGTCGCGGACCTCGAGGTGCACGGCCTCGCCCGTCGCGGCCGCGAGGCCGTCGGTGAGGTAGTGCGCGTTGAAGGCCGCTGAAAGCTCCTCCCCCTCGTACTGCCCCTCGACGGCCTCGACCGCCTGGCCGACGTCGGGGGAGGACGACGAGAGCTTCACGCCGAGCGCGTTGAACTCGAGCCGGACCGGCGTGTTGTCGCGCGCGAGGAGGCCGACGCGCTTCACGGCGTCCATGAGCTGCTGGCGCGGGACGGTGAGCCGGTTCGTCGAGGCCTCCGGGATCAGCTGGCGGTGGTTCGGGAAGTCGCCCTCGATGAGCCGCGACGTGAGCGTGAAGCCGCCGACGCGGAACGTCGCCTGGCTCTCGTCGAGCGTGATCTCCATGCCGCCCTTCTCGATCGCGGAGGCGGCGCGGCCGGCCTCGGAGAGCGCCCGCTCGGGGACGATCGCCTTCGCGCCGGCCGCTGCGGTCGCGATGAGTTCGCGGACGGCGAGCCGGTACGAGTCGGTCGCGACGAGCGTGAGGCCCTCGGGTGAGACCTCGAGGAGCACGCCGGTGAGGATCGGTCGGGCCTCGTCGCGCGAGGCCGCGCGGGCGACCTGGCCGACCGCCTCGGCGAACGCCGGCGCGTCGATCGCGATCTTCGAGCCGGTGCCGATCTGGAGCCGCGGGAAGTCCTCGGCCGGCAGGAGCCGGAGCGCGCCCTCGTACGCGGCGCAGCGGATCCGGGCCTGGCCGGCGTCGGCCTCGAACTCGACCGGCGCGTCGGAGAGCGACTTCACGGTGTCGACGAGCAGGCGGGCCGGGACGAGCGCGACGCCGGCCTCCTGGGCCTCGACGTCGATCGTGAGCTGCGCGGAGACCTCGAGGTCGGTCGTCGTGAGCGTGAGGTCCCCGTCACCGACCTCCATGTGGACGCCCGTGAGGGCCGGGATCCCGGGTCGGGTCGACACGCCACGCTGGACGGTCTGCAGAGCCTCGGACAACGCATCGCGATCGCACCGGAACTTCACCTGTCCACCCCCTCGCTGCTTCCTACGGTCTCTTCCTTCCCCTCCAGTGGTGGTAGGGGCTGTGGAGAAGCGGAGAACCCACCCATCCGCCGAGCGTAACGGCCCCGTCGGACGTGTGGAGCCCCTGTGGGAAACGTGCGGCAGGCCTTGGCGACCCGCCGGTCATCCGCGGTTCCCCCCGGGTTTCCCACCGATCCTTCCACCGGGTCAGGCACCCCCCCGCGAGCGCTCCCGGATGATCCGGGAGAGGTCCTGGACCTGCCGGTAGACCGGCTCGCGCTCGCGCATCGAGGCGTCGATCTTGTTGATGCCGTGGAGCGCGGTCGAGTGGTCGCGGTCGAAGAGCTCCCCGATCTTGATGAGCGACATCCCGGTGTTCTCCCGCACGAGGTACATCGCGACGTGGCGGGCGGTCGCGATCGGGCGGGCGCGACTCTTCCCGGAGAGGTCCTCGAGGCCGACGCCGAAGTAGCGCGCGGCCTCCTCGAGGATCGTCGCGGCGGGGATCTCGGAGACGGTCTGCGGCAGGAGGTCCTCGAGGGCGTGCTCCGCGAGCTCGAGGCTCATCGGCTGACCGGTGAGGTCGCTCCAGGCGACGACGCGGACGAGCGCCCCCTCGAGCTCCCGGATGTTCTGGTCGAACTTCGAGGCGACGTACTCGACGACGTCGTCGGGCACGACGACATTCTCCCGGTGGGCCTTCAGCTGGAGGATCGCGATGCGGGTCTCGATGTCCGGTGGCTGGATGTCGACGCACAGGCCGAGGCGGAACCGGCTCTGGATGCGGTCGTCCATGCCGAGGTCCTGCGGCGGCCGGTCGGAGGCGATGACGATCTGCCGCTGCTTCTCGTGGAGCGCGTTGAACGTGTGGAAGAACTCCGTGAGCGTCTCCTCGCGGGTGGCGAGGAACTGGATGTCGTCGACGAGCAGGAGGTCGACGTCGCGGTAGCGCGCGGCGAACTGGTAGCCCTGGCGCTCGCGGACGGCCTTGATGAACTCGGCCATGAACTGCTCGGACGTCACGTACTTCGTGCGCAGGTGCGGCGCGAGCCGGTGCATGTGGTGGCCGATCGCGACGAGGAGGTGGGTCTTGCCGAGGCCCACGCCGCCGTAGATGAAGAGCGGGTTGTAGGCCTTCGCGGGGCTCGCCTCGGCGACCGCCATCGCGGCGGCGTGGGCGAAGCGGTTCGACGGGCCGGGGACGAAGGTCTCGAAGGTGTACTGCGGGAACGGCAGCAGCGACGGGAGCGCGGGGCGGGGAGCCGGCTCCTCCACCCCCTCGTCGAACTAGCTCTGGGGCGTTTCCGGAGCCGGCGACCCTCCCCCATCGA